>JBAUNU010000096.1:0-5827 GCA_049579405.1 Methylocella sp. | reverse complement strand
CATCCGTTGCGGCTGGGGTAAACGTTGGTCATGACTTTCGATCGAGATGCTGTTTGGCGCCGCCTGCGGGCGCGGTTCATTATGCCCGTGGTGGTCGCGGCGATCGCTGCCCTGTGTGGGTTCATGGCCACGGCGGCGCGGCGGTGTTCAAGATTGGCCGCGGCGATCCAAACCTTGGCTCGCTTTATGACCTTTTCGCGGCGAGTTTTCGCGAGCCATGGGTGGTGCAGCGCTTTCTGCCGCGGGTGGCACATGGCGACAAGCGCATCATCCTCGTCGATGGGGTGGCGGCGGGCGCGGTCAACCGGGTGCCGGCCGGAAACGACATCCGCGCGAACCTGGCGAGGGGCGCCACCGCGTCGGCGGCCGAGCTTACGCCGCGCGAGCGTGAAATTTGCGCCGTGATCGGCCCTGAGCTGAAACGACGCGGCTTGCTTTTCGCCGGCATCGACGTCATCGACGGCAATCTGACCGAGATCAACGTGACCTCGCCGACCGGGATCAGGGCGATCAAACGGCTCGGCGGTCCGGATCTCGCGGTCGAGATCTGGGATGCGATCGAAGCAAAATTGCGCCTTGGCTCGGCCTTGTCATGCGCGGAAACGGAAACCACCTTGGAGAAATCGCGGTTCCGCCTATCACCAGGCCATCGGAATCCATGAACGCCATGCTCGAGACAGCGTCGCCGGTCCAGCCTCGCCGCGATCCGATCAACCCGCCGCAGGGAGCCTATTTCCATCGCGCGGGCCTGCGCGCCAAAATCGCCGCGCTACATGCGGGGGGCGAGCCGGATCAGGCCATGCGCCAGCAAACGGTCGCGGTTTTTCGCGCCGCCTTGGACCAAGGGCGCGCGCTAGCCCGCGAAACGTTCGAGGCCAATGGGGGTGGCCTCGCCTGCGCCGGCCATCTCGCCCACATCGAAGACGCGCTGATCCACGAGATTTTCAATTATGTGGCGGCCTATGTTCATCCGGCCGCGAACCCGGCCGGCGAAGCCTTCGTGATCGCGGCGGTGGGCGGCTACGGGCGGGCGACCCTAGCGCCGGGTTCAGACATCGATCTCCTTTTTCTGCTCTCTCCCGCGGCGCGGCCGCGCGGGGAGCGCATCGCCGAGGCGATCCTCTATATGCTTTGGGATCTCGGCCAAAAGGTCGGCCATTCGACCCGCTTGGTCAAGGAATGTCTGGTTCAGGCCCGCCAAGACATGACCGTCCGCACGGCACTCCTTGAAGCGCGCCTTATTCTCGGCGACAGCGGGCTTTTCGAAACCATGCGGACGCAGTTCGAGCGCAAGATCGTGCAAGGAAGGGCCGCCGAATTCGTCGCGGCGAAGCTCGCCGAACGCGACAGCCGCATCGCGCGGGCCGGCCGCTCCCGCTATCTCGTCGAGCCGAATGTCAAGGACGGCAAAGGCGGCCTGCGGGACCTCAATACGTTGTTTTGGATCGCCAAATATGTCTACCGGCTGCGGGACGCGGCCGATCTTGTTGGCGCCGGCGTGTTTTCCCGTCCCGAATATGAACGGTTCCGCCGTTGCGAGGAGTTTCTCTGGCGAGTCCGCTGCCATCTGCATTTTCTAACCGGCCGGGCGGAAGAAAGACTGAGCTTCGATCATCAACGCCGGATCGCGGACCGGCTCGGCTATTCGACGAGAGGCGGCCTCGCCAGCGTTGAGCGGTTCATGAAACACTATTTCCTGATCGCCAAGGATGTCGGCGATTTGACCGCGATCGTCTGCGCCGCGCTCGAGGAAAAGCAAGCCAAGCCAAAAGCCAGGCTCGACCGGTTCCGGCCTTGGCGGCGCAAGCGGGCGGCGGCCATTGCGACCGGCGATTTCGAAGTTGAAAATGGCCGCGTCACGGTCGCCGCACCGGAGGTCTTCGCCCGCGATCCGGTCAATCTCATCAGGCTATTCTGGGTCGCCGACCGCAACGGCCTCGCGGTTCACCCCGACGCGACGCGGCACGTCACCCGGGCGTTGAAGCGTATCGATGCGAAGTTGCGCGCCGACCCCGAAGCGAACCAGCTGTTTCTCGATGTATTGACGTCGCGCAACGAGCCCGAAATCGTGCTGCGCCTCATGAACGAAGCCGGCGTTCTCGGGCGCTTCATCCCCGAATTCGGCCGCATCGTCGCGCTCATGCAATTCAACATGTATCATCACTACACGGTCGATGAGCATCTCTTGCGCGCGGTGGGAAACCTCGCCGAGATTGAATCGCAAAGGCTTGCCGCTGACCACCCTCTGGCCACTGACATTCTGCCGTCGATCGCCAACCGGAGGGTGCTGTTTCTCGCGCTTTTCCTGCACGATATCGCCAAGGGGCGGATGGAGGATCACGTGAGCGCCGGTGCGGCTGTCGCGCGCGCGCTCTGTCCGCGTCTCGGCCTCGCGGAAGCCGAAACCGAGACGGTCGCGTGGCTTGTCGAGACCCATCTGATCATGTCGGATACGGCGCAGCGGCGCGACCTTGGCGACCCGAAAACGATTGCGACCTTCGCCGGCCGCGTGCAAACCCTTGAGCGCCTCAAAATGCTCTTGGTCCTCACCATATGCGACATCCGCGCCGTGGGGCCCGGGGTGTGGAACAATTGGAAGGCCGAACTCCTGCGCACCCTTTATTGGGAAACCGAGGCGGAGCTCTCGGGCGGTCACTCCATGACCGATCGCAAACAGCGCGTCGCTCAGGCACGCGAGGAACTGCGCCGCGCGCTGCCGAAGTGGTCGGATCTCGATTTCGAGGCCTATGCCGCGCGCCTTCCCCAAGCCTATTGGATAAAGGCCACATTGGATCAGAAGCTTCTGCACGCCAAACTTTTGAATATGACCGAGGTCGAGATACCCGGGCCGATAACCAATGTCCTCGTCGATCGGAACCGTAGCGTCACCGGATTGACCGTCATTGCGCCTGACCATGCAAGGCTATTATCCACCGTCGCCGGCGCATGCGCGGCAACGGGAGCTAATATTGTCGATGCGCAGGTTTTTACGACGGCCGATGGCATGGCGCTCGACACAATCTTTGTTTCGCGCGCTTTCAGATACGACCAAGACGAGTTGCGCCGGGCGGGCAGCATCGTGCTCGCCATCGAGCGCGCGCTCAGCGGACAAGCCAGGCTGGGGGACATGGTCGCCGCAAGGACGCGGCACGCCGGAGAGGACCGCGATGTTTTTCGCATCCATCCAGAAGTATCGATCGACAATTCGCTTTCCAACCGCTTCACCGTGGTCGAAGTAACCGGCCTCGATAGGCCTGGCCTGCTTTATGAGCTGACGGCGATTATGTCCAGGCTCAGCCTCAACATAGCCTCGGCCCATATCGCGACATTCGGCGAAAAGGCGGCGGACGTGTTTTATGTAACCGATCTTACCGGCGAGAAAATTACTTCGGCGCATAGGCAGGAAGCGATTCGGCGGGCAATTTTAGGCGTTTTCGATCCGGCCAAGGAAGCGTCCGCCGTGATCGGCAGCGGTTCTGACATTTTCCGGGGACCGTGATCTTCGCGGAAGGCTCGGGAACTTGATTTTGGCTGCCAAAAAACTGATATCCCGGCGTGGTTTGTCATTTATCAAAGAGCGATCATGAACGATTCGAAAAAAGCCGAAAACGAAGCCGCCGCGATCAACCCGGACGGGTCCACCGACGAGGCCGGCGCGGTGTTCGAAGGCCCTGCCGCGCAAGCTCCGGCTGGAGAACCGGATCCTTTCGTTGTCTTGGAAAATCTTCAGCTCGAAAACGCGGCGCTGAAAGACAAGGTCCTGCGCGCCCTCGCCGAGATGGAAAACCAGCGCCGACGCGCCGAGCGCGAGGTCGCCGACGCCAGAACCTATGGCGTGACCTCGTTTGCCCTCGATATGCTGACGTTCGCCGATAATTTGCGGCGCGCCATCGAAAGCTTACCGCCCGATGCCCGCGAGCAGGCGGGGCCCGCGCTGAAAACCTTGATCGAGGGGGTTGAACTCACCGAGCGCGACTTCCTGTCGCGGCTTGGCAAATACGGCGTCAAGAAGCTCGAACCGCTCGGCGCCAAGTTCGATCCCAATTTCCATGAGGCTTTGTTCGAGGTGCCTGACGAGACGGCACAGAATGCTACGATCGTGCGGGTGGTCGAGGATGGCTACGCGATCGGCGATCGCGTGCTTCGCCCGGCCAAGGTCGGCGTCTCCCGCGGCGGTCCAAAACCCGCCAACGAAAACGCTCCCACGTAGGCCGTGGAAGCGTTCTTTAATGTCACGCGCGGTGCGGTCAGGGCATGCGTTCGGCTAATATTTGAATGTGATGCCCGTGGACGCGATCCAGGGATCGATCTTACCAAGGGTCTTGATGTGGATATCCGTGTTTAGGAGATCCCCTTGAAAGTTGGGATTGAGGTAAATCAGCTTTTTCGCGTCCACAAAAACGCCCCAGTTAGGCAAGCCAAAGTCCGTCAGCATATAGTCGAAGCCGGCTTGGGCAACGGCGCAGAAAGTCGGATCGACGCTGAAATTCGAAAGAATGCCGTCGCTGGTATTGGCGAACATCACAACATAGGCCGCGCCGGCGCCTAAATAAGGCTGAAAGGCACCCCACTGAGTAAACTGGTATCGAAGGAGGCCCATGAGGGGCCCGAAGCGCACGCTTCCCAACAGGTCCGTTCCCAAGGCCTGTGAAAAATTGAAAACAGTCGCCTTGATATGCATGAGCGGGGGCACGCCAAGGGAGAGTTCGAGCGCCCAATTGGGCGTGAGGAAATAGCCCGCTTCCACGCCGAGGGTATAACTTGGCGGGATAGCTACGTTATTTAACGTGGCGGTGCCGAGGGGGGTCGGTATATTCTTCAAGAACCCGCCTCCGGTCGACTGCGCGTCGGGCGGCGAGTAAAAGGCGCCCAGGGCGCCGACATGGATATAGAAGATCGGCGGAGGCGGCGGAAGCGGTTCCGGCGTGGGAGTCAAATCCGCAGCGTCCGCACGCGTGATGGCGAGAGCTGCGATGAAAGCAGCGGCCGAGATTCTGATAGCACCGGTCATGAACTTTCCCTCCAGTTTTATGTTCTAGGGTTCACGCGATATTGACCCTTTGTCAAACGATCAGTGCTTGCCAAAGCGCTTTCGATGCGCACTATGACTTTTTTGCCACGCTCTAAGATCCCTGGAAGCTTGCATGAGGTGCGTTGCAATTTGACTTGGAACATCCGGGGCTCCGGCGCATTGGCGTTATGATGCGAGATAAGCCTGGCAAGGCATGGAAACCTGGCCCGAGCGCCAAGGGAAACGCCCAAACAAACAAGGAGCTGCTGGATGAGGCGCGCGATTGACCGGAGGGGACGGGCCCTCCTCGTTTATCTCGTTTTGTTGCTTGGGTTTAGCCTCGGGATCTCCGGAGCCGCGGCGCATTCGCGTCTCGTGAAATCCGATCCTTCCGCGCGCGCGGTGCTCGATACGGCGCCGAAGGAGTTGAAGCTATGGTTCAACGAGGGAGTCGAACCGGCGTTTGCGAAGGTGTGGATCGTCCCCGCACAGGGAGCGCAGATCCCCTTGACCAGCCAGGGCGACAGTTCCGATCCGCGGCTTCTGAAGGTCGTGCTTCCGGACAATCTGCCGGCCGGGCAGATCAATATCGGATATCATATGTTGTCCGTCGACGGTCACACGGTCGATGACAAACTGACCTTCACGATCAAGGCTCGATAAGTTAGGGCTGCACGATCATGATCGATCCCTTTGCAATTGTCCGTGCCTTTGGGACCTTGGGGGCGGCGATCGTCGTCGGTTCCGGGGGGTTGGTCTGGTACACGCGCGACGCCCTAGCGCCAGCCGGAGGGTTCCTTTGGCGCCGCCGGGTGG
>JBAUNU010000095.1:0-1608 GCA_049579405.1 Methylocella sp. | reverse complement strand
CCGTCCCTGGTCGCCCGCGCCAAAGCGCGGCTGGGGCCGGGCCGTGCCGCTCGTCGCGCCCGCGAAAGATACACAAGATGGAACGGCCAGCGAGGAGCCGGAGCCCAGCGAGGGTGCCGATGCGTCGCCGTTGGACTAGCGGATCGGACCAAGTCCGGTGTTTTCCGGACCGCAGCGCATGCTTTTATGCGCGGATCGGGTAGTATCCCATTTGAATTTCAGCAATGGGTGTGGGAAGCCGACATCCCGGCTCCCTTCGATAACCGGAAGTGACCCCTTATCGGACATCTCCGGGCTCGCGTGAGGCCCACGGCTGAACCCTCACGCGCCGCGAGTCTTGAACTAGCACGCGGTCCATGGTCTTTTTGCCCGAGCGACCTGTGTCAAGCCGGCGTGCAAATGCTTCGACAGGAGATTTGATCCGGTGCAGCCAAGATTGCTCCTTCCAAGTGTCGTCAGCCTAAGCATCATTATCGCCTTGTCGGGTTTGCCCCGATCTTTTGCCGCGGGGCAACCGTCGGACGTCCCGGCGTGGCTGCGGGCCCATGTCGGCGAAGGCGAAGGCCAAATCGCACAAGTGGTTTTGCAGAGGGCGCGCGCGCTTTACCTACAAAAAGTGAGCAAAGGCGCGGTTAAGAATCCCTGCTACTTCGCCATGGACGCTACGCGGCCCGGCGGGTTGGCGCGCCGGTTTTACGTTATTTGCGAAACCGATCAGACGTTCCGCGCGGTTCCAGCGGGTCACGGCAACGGTCGCGATTTGAAAGGCATCGTGAATTTTGCAAACGGAATACGGTGCGCGAAGAACTTCAGCAATGCGATGGATTCCAAACTGACGACCGGCGGGGCCTATGTGACGAGCGAGGAAATCGCGTCTTTTAAAGGTTATTATCGCGGCTCAGCGGGAAAAGACGCGGTCTTGCTACGCTCGTTCGTGCAGTTTGACGGCGAAGGCGACGCCGCAAACGCCAGACAGCGCGCCATCGGCGGGCATCCGGCTGTGTTGTTGAGGGGAGTCTGTCTTCGAAAAGATCCGGACAGCCCGTACGCGAACCACGACGGTTACGTTCCGTTTGGAAAGCTGGTGGATTACTCCGGCGGCCGCAGCAACGGCTGCACTAGTTGGTCGGCTTCGGACGCCGGGCAAATCATCCCGATGATGAAGGACAAGCCGACGACGCTTTACATTTATCCTGAATCAGACGACATCGACGCCGTCGCGCTAGCGGTGAAGGCCGGCCGGTCGCCATCGCGCGCCGGATTATATTGGAACGCCTCCTGCTTGAAAGAAATCGGCTCTCCGAAATTTTGGCCTAAAGAAACCCTCGAGCCGATCCTCGTTCAATACAGGAAGGATCATCCCGCACCGCCGCCGCGGCCGACGCCGATCTGCAAGGGGTAGTGAAATTTGTCTCTGGTCCTTGTCTCTTGTCCGCTTGTTTCTTGTCTCCTGGCCGCTGCCGCGATGTCTGCAACTGGCGGATACTGTTGAAAAACTCCGAAAAGAGTGTGCCGCAAAAATTCGTCCAAATGCCATTATGAGCAAAAATCGGCGCTCAATGCCATCGCAATGCAGCTACGGTGGTCTCTGGCTGCTTGCACCTCAAC
>JBAUNU010000094.1:0-2611 GCA_049579405.1 Methylocella sp. | reverse complement strand
GTGTGGCCGCGGCCGAGCGCCTTCAAATCCGCGTCGTTCATCGCTTGGACCCCGAGCGAGACACGGTTGACGCCGGCCGCGCGGAAGCCGCGCAGCCGCTCCGCCTCGACGCTGGTCGGATTGGCTTCGAGGGTAATCTCGGCATTTGGCGCGACCCGCCAATGCAAGGCGATCGCATCGAGAATAGCGGCGACCGCCGCGGGCTTCATCAAGGACGGCGTGCCGCCGCCGAAAAAGATCGAGGCGACGGTGCGGCCTTGCGTCAACGCCGCGCGGTGCGCGAGTTCCGCCTTAAAGGCCTCGACAAAACGGGCCTCGTCGACCGGCTTCGCGCGTACATGGCTGTTGAAATCGCAATAGGGGCATTTGGAGAGGCAAAACGGCCAGTGCACATAGACCCCGAAGCCTGGGCCGGCGGCGATGTTGGGCTGCAAAGACGTCTTCATTTCGCTCACGCCATCCTACCGCCGCCGGAAGCATCGGCTCCCGGCACCATCGCGTCTTATCCGCGGTCAAGGTCGCGCCACATTCGCGGGCAAACTCGCGCTAGGTTGATCGAATGTTGAACCGGCGCCAGAAAGCGTAGATTCGTCGCGATTTGTTAAGAATGGGTACACCACGTTTGCTTAAGTTTGGAATGTGCACAGCTTGGAAAGCATCGCGCTCGATCCCGGCGAATATGAGTAAAGGTGGGCATTGAGTTATCTTGAACCGCCGCCGATGCCGGCGCCCGTCATCGTCATGAAGGATGTTGGGGGCCTCGTCGCGGATTACCAGAGTCAAACCGCGATCTACCGCGCGTCGGAGCGTGAGGTCAGGCTGCGCGAGTGCCGCTCCGCTTGGCGCGCCGGCTGCCAAATGCCGCGTTATCCGCCATGCATAGGCTAGCTCAGGCCGCCTTGCCAAAAATCCTCGCCGGCGCGCAGCCCGTCCTTCCGCCACGCTTCGGTGCATATGCGGCCATGGACCACTGAGCGCGTCCGTTCAAGTGGACTCGGGCGGGATGAGGTTTGAGCAAATCGCGAGGAGTCTCGTTTTCGGGCGATCCGCTGGTCACCGTGCGGCCCGATGCGTTCAAGCGCTTCGAACAAGACGAGGAAAAGATGGGGAGCCGGTTTTCCTATCCCCTCTAAACTGTTGAAATCGACCATGGCGATTTCGAATCGATTCAATCCAAATCAGCGCAGTCTATGTGCGAGCGCCGAAAAGCTTTCGATCAAAGCCATGGCTGCAGCCGGCGCTTTCGGCTTAAAGCCGTTGATGAAGTAGATGAAAACGTCTCGTGACTTTGGCGATTTCTTCTCGGGAGCGGTGAGCGGTTCGATGTCGTTTGGGACGCTCCCCCGAGACCAGGCGAATGCCCGCTTGGCCCATACGTCGAGAGCATCCACCGGATAACCGTTCTCCTCATCCTCCGACGAGCGCTGCAGGCGGGCATAGACGAATGAAGACGTGACGTCGGGAATGTGCGGAAACCCGTCCTTGTCTGTGAGGACTATGCCAATTCCGTAGGCTCGCAGAAGATCGACAAACTCACCGGTGCGAAAACTGCCGTGCCGAACCTCGACGGCGTGCCGGACGCGGCGGCCTTCGATGCTCTTCGGCAGCAGCTTGAGGAAGGTTTCAAAATCCGCGGGATCATGCTGTTTCGTCGGCAGGAACTGCCAATTCACCGGGCCGAGCTTCTCTTTGAGATGCATGACACCGCTCGCGAAAAAGCGCTCGATCGACCCCCCTGCCTCGGCGAGGATGCGCCGGTTCGTGGTGAACCTCGGGCCCTTGAGCGCGAACACGAAGCCCTCGGGCGTCTCCTCGCGCCATCGCGCGAAGCTCTCCGCCTTCTGCGTGCCGTAATAAGTTCCGTTGATCTCGATTGAGGTCAGCCGCCGGCTCGCATGTTCGAGCTCCCCCTTTTGCGCGAGACCTTTTGGATAAAAAGTTCCGCGCCAAGGCTCGTAGGTCCAGCCGCCTATCCCAACCCGGACCTTTCCTTTCATTGGCTGGCGCTCCACTGTCCCTGCGCTCTATGGCGAGTCGCGCTTATGGCTTTGTATAGGGGGCCGCGCGAATTGCGTAATGTCATTCAAATGCACGCTCAACTCAAGTCGCGCAGATGGCGTTAGACGAAGACGCAGGAGACGAACCGGTTTTCCGCCCGGACGAGCGGCACCGGGCTCGGCCTTGCGATCGCCCTCGACATTGCCCGCTCGCACGGCGGCGAGATTACCTTGGGCGACAGCAGGGCCGGGGGGCTGCGGGCAACGGTGCGGGTGCCGGTGTAGCATTTTCCGCTGGTCTCCCCGTGGCTTGCGGAGCCGGGACCCGCCGCCGGGAGGTGCAACTTCGTGAACAACGACTCTTTAAAAACAGACGAAAGTCTGTGCATCGCTGCCTACGGATTCCTGGTCTCCGAGAAGGAGACGATTCCCCCCTCAGGACCTGCTCACGCCGGGCGCGGCCAGCGACCTGCCGTTCCCGCAGGTTACCGACCCAGAGGTGCTGCCGCTACGCTCGCAGCGCCACGTGCCAAACTCGATCGCGACCCTGCGCATCCGGCTCGCACCCACATTCGCCCACGCACTGCCGCGATGTCCCTGCTGCGGCCATATGC
>JBAUNU010000093.1:0-7944 GCA_049579405.1 Methylocella sp. | reverse complement strand
CCTCTGCCTCCAGCGACTCAAATCATGGCAAAAATATATCATGGAATCAACGCTCTGTATGGGTTCTCAACCTAGCGCGTCCTGTCGGCCATCGCCGCAGTCGCCTTGGCTCAGAACGCCAAAGAGCGCCATAACACCGTCGCCTATAAACTTGTCTAGGACCCCGGAATGCTTGAAAATTGTTGTTGCCGCGGCATCGCAGTAGTCCTTCAAAAACCCAGCAATCAACGTCGGGTGAGCTTTCAAGGTCTCGCACATGAGCGAAAAACCGCGGATGTCCCAAAAGCAAATGGTGATCGTGCGAAGTTGAATAGGGAGTAGGGAGGGCTGCTTCTCGATGGCCTCAAACACTCTTGGGTCGAAATAGCGGCGTAAAAAGTTAATCCGTTGCGACCACTCTCGGTAACGCAATGCCGCCCGAGTTTTGATGTTGATCTCTCGTACTGCGGCAGTTCCCCGGATATTCTTTTCAACGACATCAAAAGCGCCGTAATCGAAAGCACCATATCGATCAAGGCTCTTCTCTTTTGCGGTGAAGAGAATAGCCATGACCAATGGATCCAACTTACGAGCTTCTTGAAGTAAAGTCATTCCGCTCTGCTCGGAGGCCATAACCAAATCAGTTAAGACCACGTCAATAGGCTCCTTTTTTGCGAGCTGCTGCTGAATGATCAGTTTCCCCTCTGTTTCGCCGGACGCATCGAGAATGATCCAGTCTTCGTTTTCGTCTCCCAAAGCCATATGCAGTGCCGCCCGATTCTCTTCTTCATCATCTACAATTAAGATCCTCGCCATCACTAATTCCTTCGTTAGCCGCTTGCTTTACTGATGTCGGCATCAGCCGCGACCACAGGCGGCAGTTTCTGGTCGGCCAAAGGCAAGTAAATCTCAAAATCCGCTCCCTCCCCCGGTAGACCGCATTCGCTTACTGCTCCTCCATGTCCCTCGACAATCCGGCGCACAAGGGCCAACCCCAAGCCAGTACCGTGGTGATACGTCGAGAAGAACGCATCAAAAATCTTGGATTTGTTTTCGAGTGGTACGCCCACGCCGTTGTCGTGGAAATGAATCAGAGCATAAGTGGTGGCTGAGTCCAGTTGGTCCGCGAGAACATTGGAGCCGGGTTGTGACACCGTGATGGTAATTTTCCGCTCTGCTTTGTCGAACCAGTGCATCGCGTTGCTCACGAGTTCGTCGAAACACTCCCCTAGCCGCTCCGGATCACCCAAAATGTGTAATTCCGGTGGACACTCGATCGAGCAAACCACACCCTCAGCAGCTGCCACGGAGCATGCCTCTTCGAGGAGGGCCCGCAAACGAGTAGGAACGGACCGTATCTTCTGAGCAATTGTTAAGGACTTAAACTGTGCAACGATCCCTTTGGCCTTTTCGACTGAATTTCGAATCCTCTGGACGACCTCGACAGCTTCTCCAACCCGACCATCTCCAATACGGCGCCTAAGAGGGTCTAGGTTGGTTTCGATCGCGAATATGGGGTTACCCATCTTGTGTGCCGCCGAGAACGAGATATCCTTCCATATGGCGTCGCGCTCAGCTCGAACCCGTTTGTTCTTTTCGTCGTTTAGCGCGGCCACTGTCGTAGTTAGGCGACCCGTAAGGTCCACATTCTCCTGATACAGTTCCTCTGGTGTTTTTCGGTACTTGGACTGAGCGCGACCTTCATCCGAGAAGTACTTAAACCCAATCTGCGGGAATTGGTACACCAAACCAGTTAGATAGTTTCTATCCCAAATACGAAACCGAAGGTTGCCCAACGGGGAATACCGACGTCGCGGACGATCCTCGATCGAAAACAACTCCGCCTGGCGTGGAACACCGCTCAATGTCACAAGTAGAAAGGTGATAGGGACGTCCCCGAACTGCTGCCGTTTCAAGAGCGGCCCAAGCTTTTCGTTAAACCGGAGCATTCTGTGAACGAAAAATTCTGGATCGTGCCCCAGCATGTCGAGCAACATTTCTGGAGGAGCAGTGCGCCCCAGCGACAGAAGCCAAAGTTCCCAATATTCAAAGCCGTCTGGATCTTTTTTGGGAAGCTCGGCGATAACATCGATCTCTGGTGTTTCCTTCTCCCACTCGACTCGCCGAAAGCCCATTTGCGTCAACAGTTCAAGGCAAAGGTTTTCAACGTCCCTCTGATTCAGTCGTTCCCAATCCACAACGAAGAGGCTTCGAGCTCGGGCTCCAAAGAGGAAACGGGAGCGGCGAGGAAATCGGCGGAATTCGCGAAGGGCGCTGGTGATGGCCTTCGCAAGCTGTCGCAAGCCCTCGGGACTGGATTCGTAGTGGAGGAGACTACTCCCCCCGGCTACGTCGATCGGGAGGCTCACGAGACTTGAGTCCTGCGTCACCACAAATGCTGCCTTATCGAGCGCTTGCGCAAGACCGAGTTCGAAAAACACCTCAGGTGACGAGCCAGTTACGTCTGCGACGATGCAATCCGCTCGCACTATCGCCTCTGCCATTGAGCCAATTATCGATGCCTCAGGCGACTTTTCGACTTGCTTGACAATGCGAAAGCCGGCGTCTGCAATTGCCTTCCGCAACGTTTGGACAACCGGGCTCTGTTCGGACTGATCAGGGATCGCCAAGAAGCAGTGCCGCGCAACACGTGTTTCCGTCGCCATTTCAGGATAGCTCGTTCATCGACAACGTATAAAACGATAAATTCTTGTGTTGAACTTCAATTCTCAGAATGTTTTACAACAGGCAAAACAACGCGGATTGCGACACCTCGCGAACTTTTCTCAGGATAGTTCGGGGTTTACCTTTCGTCAAGGCTTGCCGCTCACGCCTTCCTGCCGCCGATTTAGGGTGGCAGGAAGCGCCGGTTAGTCCCCCGTGATCATCGAGGATCAAGCATCAGTGTTTGGTTGGGTTGATTGCGATCCGTTTTGCCTTCGTCTGCGCTCGCTCGGTCTTCGGCAAAACGATCTTGAGAACGCCGTTCTTGAACGACGCCTCGACCTTGTTTTCGTCGATGTCCATCCCGACCGGAATTTGCCGTTCGAAGCGGCCGTAGAAACGTTCGCTGAACTGGCGCTCCTTGTCCTCTGTCTCGGATTTCATTTCGCCGCGAAGGGTCAAATTGCCGTCGTTCAAGAGAACCTCGACGTCTTTTTCCTCCATGCCCGGGATTTCCGCCGAGACCGTAATTTGTTTTTCGGTTTCGGCGACTTCGAGCTTCGGCCACGTGGGGTTCACGAAATCCGTCCGGCGCCCGGCAAGCGTAGTAGAAGCGAAGCCGCGAAAGGCTTCGTCCAGGAGGCGGTTCATTTCACGGTGCAAGGTGAGAAACGGGCTCGATCTTTCGTCGCGGAGAAAGTCAGGAATGGAATCCTGATTTCTTGTCCAAGGAATGAGATCACGCATGTTCATGGCCTATTCTCCAAAGTTTTGAGTGTACGCTCTGTGCGCGACCGCGGTCGCGTTTCCGGCCAAGATTGCCGCGGGCTTTGGGCCATATGACGTTGTCCGGCTGAAAGCGCGCAGGGGCCGCGCTCTCGCGCCGATAACTCTGAACTGCCCTAACCGCAGCGCCGGCATTCGCGGTTGCGATCATGGTTGCCACGTGCAGGCTTGAGCTGGGTCTTTTCCGGCAAGCCAACAACAAACATCTGGGGCGCGGCGTGTGTCAGTCAAGGGCTTTTGTGTGCAGTCCATGGCGCGCACGGGCGGCGAATTGATTTCCTTTACGAAGAGTATTTTCAATCGACCTGAAGCGACTTCAGCTTGCGATGCAGGGCCGAGCGCTCCATGCCGACGAATTCGGCGGTGCGCGAAATGTTGCCGCCGAACCGGTTGATCTGGGCGACCAAATATTCACGCTCGAAGACTTCGCGCGCTTCCCGCAAGGGAAGGTTCATCAGCTTCTCGCCGCCCGGGCCATTCGGCGTCGAAGGAACGAGCGCGCCGATCTCGGAGGGCAGCATATCCGCGGTGACCGCCGCCTCGGGATCGCCGGTGGCGAGGATCATCAACCGCTCCACGTTGTTGCGCAATTGCCTTATATTGCCGGGCCAATCGTGCGATTGCAGAACCGCCATCGCGTCGTCGGCGACCAGCCGCCGCGGCATGCCTGTTGTCGCCGACAGCTGCTCCATGAAAAAAGCGATGAGTTCGGCAATGTCCTCGCGGCGTTCGCTAAGCGAGGGGACGCGAACCGGCACGACGGCGAGACGATGGAAAAGGTCCTCGCGGAACGAACCATCGGCGATCAGCGCCGCGAGATCGCGCGAGCTCGACGAGATGATGCGGACATCGACATAAACGCGGGTCGCGCCTCCGACACGGAGAAAATTCTGCTCGACCAGCACCCGCAGGATCTTGCCCTGGGTCTCTCTCGGCATATCGGCGATTTCGTCGAGGTAGAGCGTGCCGCCGTGGGCTTCCTCGAGCGCGCCAACCTGGCGGCTGCTTGCCTCCTTGGCTTCGGTTCCAAACAATTCCATTTCCATCGTTTCCGGCGCGATCGTCGCCGAGTTGATGGTGACGAAAGGGCCGTTCGCGCGGGCCGACGAGTCGTGGATGCCGCGTGCGGCGAGTTCCTTGCCCGCGCCCGGCGAGCCGGTGATCAGAACCCGCGAATTGGTCGGCCCGACGCGCTCGATGACGTGACGCAATTGGTTGATCACGGCGGATTTGCCGACGATCCGGTTGGCTCCGCCGGCCCTTGTGCGCAACTCGGTGATCTCGCGCTTCAATCGCGAGGCCTCGAGCGCGCGTTCCGCGACCAGTAGCAGGCGGTCCGCCTTGAACGGCTTTTCGATGAAATCATAGGCGCCGAGCTTTATCGCGGAGACCGCCGTCTCGATATTGCCGTGACCGGAAATCATCACGACCGGCAGCATCGGGTTCTGCTCCTTGACGGTCTTCAGCAACTGCAAGCCGTCAAGTCTTGAGCCTTGTAGCCAAATATCGAGAAAGACGAGGGCTGGGCGTCTTGCGCCAATCGCGGACAAAGCCTCGTCGGAATTCTTGGCCGTGCGCGTGCCATGGCCTTCGTCCGCCAATATCCCCGAAACAATTTCACGTATGTCCGCTTCGTCGTCCACGATCAGAATATCGCTCGCCATGAACTTCTTCACCCTCCCTTACCGGCTTCGGCATGCATGGTTTTGTCAAAATCCCCGACATAATCATGCCCACCATGATCGTATCCCAAAGGAAAAAACAGCCTGACCCAGGCGCCGCGCCCACATGGCGCATCGCGCAATTCGAGCCCGCCGCCGTGATCGGCGAGAATTTTAGCGACGATCGGGAGGCCTAGCCCCGTTCCGTCGGCGCGCGTCGTGATGTAGGGTTCGAGGAGCCGTTGCCGGTTCTCCTTGGGAAAGCCCTTGCCATTGTCGATCACGTCGATGGTGACGGCGCGTCCGGCAACCGCGACTGCCACGGATATCTTCCCTAGGAAGCCGGCGCCGGTGTGCGCGGCAATCCCTTCGGTTGCGTTCTTAACGACGTTCGTCAAGGCCTGGGCCAAAAGCCGCCGGTCGAACGGGACCCGGACCGGGTCATGCGGCAGCTGGTCTTCAAACAAAATGCCGGGATGCGCGACCCGCATCAGGAACAGGACCTGGCGCACGCATTCGCCAAGGTCGCCGCTTTCGAGGCGAGGTTTCGGCATCCGCGCGAAAGACGAAAACTCATCCACCATGCGTTTGATGTCGTCGACCTGCCGGACGATGGTGTCGGTGCACTGATCGAAAACGTCGCGGTCTTGCTCGATTAGACGCCCATACTTGCGTTTCAACCGTTCCGCGGATAGCTGGATCGGGGTCAGGGGATTTTTGATTTCATGGGCGATCCGGCGGGCGACATCGGCCCAGGCCGCCGTCCGCTGCGCGGTCACGAGGTCGGTGATATCGTCGAGCGTCACGACATAGCTCTTGTCGGCGCGCTCGCTCGGCTCACTGGTGATGCTCACGTTGAAAAGACGATCGAGGCCCCCGCGGGACAGCGAGATTTGTCCTTGGACCAGCCGGGATTGGCCGGAACGCGCGCCGGCCAACATGTCCTCTAGTTCCGGCAGCGCCGCTGCAATCGATTGACCCGCGATCCGCGCGGCC
Organism: Methylocella sp.; assembly: GCA_049579405.1. Taxonomy (GTDB): domain Bacteria; phylum Pseudomonadota; class Alphaproteobacteria; order Rhizobiales; family Beijerinckiaceae; genus Methylocapsa. The sequence goes on along the minus strand of JBAUNU010000093.1, from coordinate 1,858 downwards.
GACTCGCCGCCTTGCGGTAGCAATTTCTCAGCGGACGGATTGAGAACGGTGATTTCGCCTCCCGGTCCGATGCCCACGACCGCGACCGGAACGCCGGAGAGAACCGCCTCGGTGAAGAGCCGCCGCTCGTCGATGAGCTTGCTCGCCGCGATTAGCCGGTGCTGCTGCAGGCTCAGTTCCGAGGTCATTTTGTTGAAGGTTTCGCCGAGGTGGGCAAGATCGCCCTCGGACTTATGCACCGCGACCTGTACGTGGAGGTTGCCGGAGGCGACCTCATCGGTCGCCGCGATCAAGCGCCTTATCGGCGCCACGAGACTGTCTGCGAAGGAAAGACCAAGCCAGGTCGCGGACAAAAGCATGATCAGGGCGATCAGGACGAACATGGTCGCGAAGGCGATCCTAATGCCGCGCCGGTGATTGTCGAAATCATCGTAGAGCGCGACGAGCTTGGCGGCCTGGTGCGGAAACTCCACCGTGAACGGATCGACCGGCCGGGCCACATATAAAAACGTGTCCTGGAAGGAAAGCAGCGTCCGCAAGGCGATGAAAGTCCGGCCTTCATCGAGGATCAGGCACAACGGCTCGTTTTTTTTTGCGTCATCGAAGTCGCTAGGCTCCGGACGGACGACGGCATTGCCAACCACGGCGCCTGTGTCCACCTGCTCGACCACCGTGCCGTCGGACTTCAAAAGAGCCGCGGCGGTGAAGCCAAGAAAACGCGCCCTTGACGTGAAAAACTCACGAAACAACGGCCGGTCCACCTCAAACATGAGCTTGCCGCGATCGAGATCGGACGCCGTGAGCCGTGCCTCCTGGAGCAGCGACTTGCATTGCCCCTCTCGAAACAGACGCGCGGCGTCGATTGTGTTTTGCACAAAGCCGCGTCCATCTTGCATGAAGGCCGGATTGAGACTGCGTTCCAGCGTCACCGAACCGACCCAAGCCATCAGCAGGGCCGGCGCGGCGGCAATGATGGAAAAAAGTCCGACGATGCGAATGTGCAGTTCCGCCCCGGCGACGCCCGCCCGGCGCGCCTTGAATAGGGCATAGGCCTCGGCGAGGTCGAAACCGAAGTCGAGGAGGATTCCAAGGACATTGGCGACAAACAGCCCCAGAACTACGGAGCCGGTCGGCGCGATCGGCGTGTAGCCGGAAAAAATCAGAAAGCTGACGAGCCCGATGAAGAGGGCAAGGATAACGGCCACGGGACCGAACCGGGCCGTAAACCTGGGCTGATTGTTTTTTCCGCCCAAAACCCGCCGCGATATTTTTTGATTGCCCATGGTCGCCGGCAAAAAGACATGGAAGGGTCAGGCACCATGCGCGTTAAAAAGCAAGGTGAATCGCGTTGCCATAATATCACGCTGTTGCAAGATTGCGACATTTCGGGGGCCGGAAGAACGTCCGCCGTTAAACCGGGGGAGGGCAGCAATTATCCGTAGGCGGCGCGATCAAAATTAAGCTATGAGATTGAAAACGCGTAATAATACATTGATTTTACGAATTATTTTGAGTTGGTCTTTCTACGTCGTATCATGACCGATGGGCGTGAAAAGCCAGTGGCGAGCCGGTGGCGGCGTGGAACCGGCGATGGAACCGTGCGGGCGGTGGCGTGGACAAAATCTTGGCCACGCTGTGGCCCGACGGCCAAATCGATGCTGCCAAGAGCAGCTGGGAAGCCGCCGCTCGCGCACTCCTGGCCCGCCAAACTCGACGAGGCCATCGATATGATCGGAGCGCTGGCCTAGGTTGGGGACTCATTCAAATCCATGCGATCATTATGGCTGCGAGGGCGAGACCAGAGAGATAGTTTTGCGCATAGCGGTCATATCGGGTTGCGATGCGTCGCCAGTTCTTG
>JBAUNU010000092.1:0-6123 GCA_049579405.1 Methylocella sp. | reverse complement strand
GCTCGAGTGAGGAATTGCAGCAAATTGAGCCCCAGTCTGCCGAGGACCTCACGCGGCGGGCCGTTGATGTCCAGCTCACCATCTTGTCCGCCGGTTATTCGCGCCGAGCGCCGCCGGACGATTTCCGCGAACAGCTCCTCCTTGTTGCCAAAATGCCGGTACAGAGTCTCCTTCGACGCGACCGCTCGGGCAGCGACGAGCTGCATCGTCGTCTCAGTGAACCCGCGCTCCAAAAATATGCGTTCCGCAATCGCCGCGATTTCTTCGCGCCTCTTATGGCCCCGCGGCACACGCTGCCCGGTCTTTTCGGCGGAACAGTTCCCGAGGTTCCTTGACTCGACCCCATCGCTCATATAAACGTACCAGCCGGTTCGGTTAGTTCTAAGCCATTCCGGCGTTGATTTCATTTGCGGGACACTTTCCTCCGGACAGTTTACGCAAACCTTTAACAAACGGCGATACAATTCATGCCGGGCACCCTGTTCGACGACGAAGTACAAGGACACGACGCTAACCATACGCGCCATGCGCGCGGCAGCCCTGGCGCCGAGAGCCTCGAACACGATCGTGTCCAGGCGGACGACGGGGGGACCGTGCTCCCGGAGATAGATGAAAAAAGCCGGCCTCGCGAACGGCGCGGCCGCGTAGCTTTGGGCGGAATCCTCATTTTCGGACTGCTGATTGGCGGCGGCATTTATTATTGGCTTTCAACTCGCAATATTGAATGGACCGACGATGCTTATACGGACGGACGGGCGGTAAGCGTAGCGCCGCGGGTCTCGGGGCTCGTCGTTTCGCTCGACGTGACCGATAATGAATTCGTCCACCAGGGGCAGGCGCTCATCCATATCGATCCGCGTCAATTTGAGCTTGACCGCGATTCCGCGCAAGGCGCGCTCGATATGGCGCAACACCAGCTCGCCGGCCAGAAGTTCGGGGCAGAGATCGCGCGTAAGAACTTTCCCGCCCGTCTGAAGGAAGCACAAGCCCAGCTCGCCTCGGCGCAGGCCATGGAAATCAAAGCGCAGGCCGATGACCGGCGCCAGCGCAGTCTTCCCAAGGCGGCCACGACCCAGCAGGAGATCGATGCCGCCGCCGCGGCTCTGCGCCAAGCGCAAGCCCAGGTCTTGCAAGCCGAGGCCCAGATCGTGCAGGCGGAGCCGGTTCCGCAACAGATTGGGCAGGCGGATACTCAGGTGGGTCAGCTCAAAGGCCAGGTCGAGCAAGCCCAAGCCAGGCTCGATCAGGCGTTGCTGAATCTCTCCTGGACGGTCGTGGCCGCGCCCCAGGACGGCTGGATCACCAAGCGCAATGTCGAAATGGGCAACTACGTGACCGCCGGCCAGCAAATTTTTTCAATAGTCGCGCCGGAGGTTTGGATCACCGCGAATTTCAAGGAAAGCGAACTCGACAGAATGCGCCCAGGCCAGCCCGCGACCATCAAGCTCGACGGCTATCCGCACCTTGACCTCAGGGGGCATGTCGATAGCATCCAGCTGGGGTCGGGTTCGAAATTCACCGCTTTCCCGCCCGAGAACGCGACGGGTAATTTCGTCAAGATCGTGCAGCGTGTCCCCGTCAAGATCGTCATCGACAAGGGTCTTGATCCCAATTTGCCGCTTCCGCTCGGAATTTCCGCGGTCCCGACGGTCGATGTGCGATGAGCTTGGTTGACCAAGCTCGCGAAGTTCCATGGAAACCCCGGCATAATCCATGGGCAATCGCAATTGTCGTCACGCTAGCCGCCTTCATGGAAATTCTCGATACCACCATCGTCAATGTTGCGTTGCCGCATATCGCGGGCAGTTTATCGGCTAGCAATGATGAAGCGACCTGGGTGCTCACTTCCTATCTCGTCGCCAATGGTATCGTGTTGACGATATCCGGTTGGCTGAGCGCGGTCATCGGACGCAAGCGCTATTTTCTGATTTGCCTTTCTATGTTCACTGTTTGTTCTATCCTCTGCGGTATCGCGAGCAGCCTGTCGCAAATCATCGTTTTTCGACTGCTGCAAGGCTTCTTCGGCGGCGGCCTGCAGCCGGGCCAGCAATCGATCATTCTCGACACGTTTCCGCCGGAAAAGCGCGGCGCCGCGTTTGGCGTCACCGCGGTCGCAACGGTCGTCGCACCCGTGCTTGGCCCTTTGCTCGGCGGCTTCATTACCGACAATTACAATTGGCGCTGGATTTTCTTCATAAATTTGCCGGTGGGATTGATCGCCGTATTTTTCGTCTCGGTCCTTGTCGAGGATCCGCCTTGGCACACAAGAATATCCCGGCGCATTGACTACATCGGCCTGGCGCTGATCACGCTCGGCATTGGTTGTTTGCAGGTCATGATGGACCGTGGCGAGGACCTAGACTGGTTCGGATCTCCCTTCATTCGCATCATCGCCATTCTGGCAATCTTGGGAATCCTTGGCGCGATCGGCTGGCTCTTGATCGCCAAGAATCCGATTGTAGATCTCGACGTCTTCAAGGACAGGAATTTCGCAATGGGATGTATCTGCATCGGGGCCACCGGCGCCGTTCTCTACGCTGGTGCGGTTATCATACCGCTGTTCGCCCAGTCAATCATCGGCTATACTGCGACATGGTCGGGATTGCTTCTGTCACCGGGCGCGATCGCCGTCATCCTGCTGATTCCGATCGTCATCGGGTTGATGCGCGTTGTGCAAACGCGTTTCATCATAGCGGCCGGCTTCTTCATTATGGGCTGTGCATTCGTCTACTCGAGCAAGCTCGCCGTCGATATAGATTTCAAGACGCTGGTCATTATGCGCTCCGCGCAGACCGCGGCGCTGGCCTTTCTGTTCGTGCCAATCGCCACCATTACTTTCGCGACCTTACCACGCGAGCTAAACGGCGACGCGACGGCGCTTTTCTCGGTGTTCCGCAACGTCTTCGGCTCGATTGGGGTTTCGGTCGCAACCGCCATGGTCACCGAGCGGACACAGATCCATCAATCCTATCTCGCCCGATGGGCGAGCCCTTTCCATCAACCTTTCAATGAATTGATCGCGCGTTCCGAGCGCACCCTAACGGCGATGGGGCACCCGGCGAGTGCGGTGCATGACATAGCCGTAGGACAAGCCTACCAGGCTTTTCGTGCCCAAGCCGCGGTGCTTGCCTATTCGGATGTTTTTCTCTTGGCGAGCTTGGTGGCTTTCGCGGTCATCCCCTTCTGCTTCCTCCTATCCGGCACGAAAGGCGGCGGCGGTGCGGTGCATTAGCCGCATTTCGAGCGCCGCAAAAAACGGCACATTGGCGGCAATGCTCGCCCTGCCGCCACTGGCCGGATGTGTCTCCGTTGGGCCGGATTTCGAGGCGCCAGACCCCTTGCTGCCGAGCGTTTCGTTCTTTGGCAAGCCGGGGACTTCGGCCGTCGCGAACCGCGCTCCGGAGGCATTGGATGCTTCGCCGGTCGATCCCACATGGTGGACGGCATTCCGCGATCCGATCCTGACATCGTTGGCAGGGCGGGTCGCGGCGGCCAATCTCGATGTGAATTCGGCCACCCTCAGACTGGCTGAAAGCCGGGCCCAGCTCGGCGTCGCCGCCTCGGCCGCCATGCCCGCGATCAACGGCAACGCGTCCTATCAGCGCGAACTCTTCAGTGAGAATGGACTTGTGAGCTTGGGCAAGGCGCTTGCTCCGCCGGGCACGTCATTCGTGGTGCCCCCCATTAACATTTACCAAGCGGGGTTCGACGCCTCTTGGGAACTCGACCTCTGGGGCCACGTCAGGCGCCAGATCGAGGCCGCCAGCGCGCAGGCCGAAGCCGCCGAAATTGACCGCCGTGGCGTGCTTGTCTCCACCTTGGCCGAACTTGCCCGCGATTATATCCAGTTGCGGGGGGCGCAGGCCCAGATCAAGATTTCAAACGAGAATCTCAATAGCGCCAATGACATCTTGCAGCTGACGAAAACCCGAGCGGCAAGGGGGCTGACGACCCAGCTCGACGTCGAAAACGCGGCGGCGGAAGCTGCGAGCATCAGGGCTCAGCTGCCCGGTTTGGAAAACCAGGAATCGACGGACATCAACGCCCTAAGCCTGCTCCTCGACGAGCCTCCGGGGTCGCTGCGGAGCGAACTCGCGCGGGCAAAACCCGTGCCGCCGGTGCCGCCGCGCGTGCCGCTCGGAATAGCCTCCGATCTCGCGCGCCGGCGGCCGGACATCCGCGCGGCGGAAGCGCAGCTTCACGCGGCAACCGCCGATATCGGCGTCGCGGTGGCCGATTTCTATCCGAGCGTGAAGTTGAATGGCACCAACGTTGAGCTCAACTCACTCGATTTAAAGGATCTTTGGAAGGGGAGCTCGCTGCAATATGTATTGGGGCCGAGCCTGTCGATCCCAATCTTCGACGGCGGCCGCCTCAAATCGACCTTGGAGCTGCGCGATATCCAACAGCAGGAAGCGGCCATTGCCTATCATAAGACCGTGCTTTCCGCTTGGCACGAAGTTGTCAACGCGCTGGTTGCTTATCGCACCGAGCAGCAACGGCGTACGCGCCTGAAGGATCAGGTCGACCACTCTCGCCGGGCGCTGGCTCTTTCCCGGACGCGGTACGACACTGGAGTTACGGATTTTATCTCCGTCCTCGACGCTGAACGAACGTTATTGCAGGCGGAGCTGCAACAAGCGCAAAGCACCACCAACGTATCGACGAACCTGGTGCAACTCTACAAGGCGCTTGGCGGTGGCTGGGAGCAATTTTTTCCGGAGGAACCAGCAACTAGCGTCGTAACCCTTCAATCGGATCAATGAGCGCGTCTCCGATCACCGGGACTTTTGCCAACTCGCCTCATCGCGGACCTCGGAGACCAAACCCGCCCGTGGACGCGATTCAACGAGCGCCATGGTGGGTGTCGATCTTATGGGCTCCTGGTCAATAGGTAGATGAGCATCCCGGTGATCAGCGGAAAGATGAACGTCGCGAGCACTATGCCTCCGATGAGCTTCGCATGGATGCCCTCAATCTTTCCGAAACGTATTTCATTCTCGGTGTTCTGCGCCGTGAACCCTTCGTATAAGGTTTTTATCGCCGTTTCACGCGCGCCCGTGGTCGTCATGACGGTGGTTTGGCTTTCCCGTCTAAGCAGTGCGAAATCATCGGCAACCCGCAGCACGAATGTGTCGAACGCCTCCCGGCGGATGAAGTCCCGCTCCTTCTCGCGTGCTAGCTCATGAAAGTGGTTCAAAATTTCAAGACGCCGCGACATTTCTTCGGCCGCCAGGGCTATCGATTTGTCCATCGCGGCGAAGCGCTGCTCGTGCAGCTCTTTCAGCGTTTCGATTGTCTGGATCATTTAGGCTGCTCCGTGACGCGCGCGCCTGCGTGGTCTATATCCTTGCGCATCCTGGCGCACTCTACAGCATCCATTTATTTCCTCCCGCCAAGCCAGGATGCGACGTTCGACTTGCCAAGATTAATCGCGTGGACAAGAAAGAAGCTCGATACGACCGCCCATTCGAATGTGTCATACGGCGCCGGAAGCTTCGGGACGCCGAAATAGGCCGCGCCGAGAAAGGCCTTGCTGGCTAAGATCGTGTCGATATAGACCAACCCGAAATGGACGGCGGGCGGCAACCCCGCGATCAGGGTGATGATCCGGTAAGATAGTGTTCCGTAAACCTGAATTTTCATGGTGCTCAATTGCACGTCCGCCGTCAGAGCGGCCTGCATGACGGCCGAGTCCGCCGCCGCGGCCGCCGCGAAACCTGCCTCGCCGGTCGTGAGCTTCGTCCGCTCATAGTCCGTCCAGGCCGCGACGAATGGCTTGATGATGCCGCCGAGGACCGAATTGAGAATGGGAATGATGATGGCAAGCATCTGACCCTCCATTATGCCTTTGGCGCGGGCGGCGGATTGACCGGAATCATCTTCGCCGCGGATACGAGCCCATTGACGTGCGTAACGGCCGTCGCGGCGGCGAGAACGGCGGCGGTCTTGTCCGCAACCCCCGAATCGAGGAATACGTGCCAGCCGGTGAACGCGTTGATCTCATCCAGGATCGCCGGCAGCTGCGGCATCATCGCGGCGAGCAAGCCGAGAATGACGGTTTTGAAGCCGCTGAGCCGCGCGCGAAATTTTCCCCATATTGAAGCGCCCGCGGCATCGGCT
>JBAUNU010000091.1:0-5777 GCA_049579405.1 Methylocella sp. | reverse complement strand
GCGAGGCCCGCGATGACCGCTGAGACCATCGCCAAGGAACTTGGTGGTCGCAAGGCCGGCGCCGCGTGGATGGCAAGGTGCCCGTCACACGAGGATCGGGAGCCTAGCCTGTCCATCAAGGACACCGATGGCGGCAAAGTGCTGGTGCGCTGCCACGCCGGTTGCAACCAACAAAAGGTCATCGCGGCGCTCAAGGCGCGCGGGATTTGGCAAAGGACTGACCGACGGCATGGCACGCTGATCCGCCCTCAGCCGAGCCCTGCCGCGAAGGACGAACCGGACCGTGATGACGCAGAGCGCATGCAGACGGCGCTGCGTTTGTGGGCAGCCTCGGTGCCGGCCACCGGCACATCGGTCGAGACGTATCTCCGCTCACGCGGCATCGTCATGCCGATTCCGGCTACGCTCCGTTTCCACGCTGGGACCAAACATGCACGCGGCAAGTTCTGGCCGGCGATGATCGCGCTGGTGACGCGCGGCACCGACGGCGCGCCGCTGGCGATCCACCGCACCTTCCTTGCCCGCGACGGCGCCTGCAAGGCGCCGGTCGAACCGGCGAAGATGATGCTTGGCCCTTGTTGTGGGGGCGCGGTGCGCCTTGGTCCGATCGGTGACCGACTGATGGTCGCCGAGGGTATCGAAACTGCGCTCTCGGCCATGCAGGCGACCGGACAACCAGCATGGGCGGCACTCTCGACATCCGGGCTTCGCACGCTCGAATTGCCGGTGGAGGCTCGCGATGTCGTTGTGCTTGCCGATGGCGACGAACCCAGCGAGACGGCAGCGCACGACGCGGCGCGGCGCTGGAAACGAGGAGGGCGGCGCGTTCGCATCGCCCGCCCACCGCGAGGGTTTGATTTCAACGACGTGCTTTTGGGCCGCACCTTCGGCCACGTGGAGGGAGCGGCATGACCTCCGGAACCGAGAACCAGATCGTCAACGCCATCGAGAGCGCCGAGGAAATTCGCGATCCACTCATCGCCGAGACACTGGGCCAAAAGCCGCGGCTGCTGATCGAGGACTGCAACCCTGATCGCGCCGTCGCGGCGCTGCGGGACACCCTCTCTGCGGCTGGCGGGCTTTATGACCGGGGCGTTCCCGTTCGTCTCGCCGTCGACCAGATCCAGCGCGGCACCGTCGCGCAGGTGATGACACCTGATGCCCTTGTGCTGATGGCGCACGCGGTCTGCCGGCCCTACGTGCTGAAGGCGAAGCGGGATGGCACGGTCTCCGAAGTGAACGCCCGGCTGCCGCGCTCGTTCGCGGTCATGTATCTCGACCGGCGCGGCGAATGGCGGCTGGCCCCGCTCAACGGCATTGCGTCGGCGCCGTTGTTGCGGGACGACGGCACGATCAACAGCGCCGAGGGCCACGATCCGGTTTCAGGGATGTGGTGCGAGAACGTGCCCAATCTCGCTGGGCTCGTTTCGGCGCGGCCAACCAAAGATGACGCAGCGGCGGCGCTTCGGCTGATCCGCGAGACATTCAAGACGTTCTGCTTCGCCGATGCCGAGACCATGGACGATGCCGCCGGTGGCGTGGCCACGGTGGACACGAGCAAGGCCCCGGGCCGGGACGAGTCCTCATTTCTGGTCGCATTGTTGACTGCTGTGTGTCGGCCGAGCCTGCACCTTGCGCCGGGCGTGCTGCTGCGGGCGCCGCCTATGTCGGGCGCTGGCGCCGGCAAGGGTCTGCTCGCCCGCTGCATCTGCATCATCGCGTTCGGGCGCGAGCCGCACGCCGTGACGGCGGGTGCAACGGCGGAAGAATTGGAGAAGCGGATCGCCGCCGAATTGATCGAGGGCAGTCCGGCCCTGTTCCTCGACAATTTGAACAACACCGCATTCAAGTCCAATCTGCTCGCGAGCGCGATCACGGAACGGCCGGCGCGTGTGCGGCTGCTCGGCAAGTCTCAGATGGTGCCGTTGAATGCATCTGCCTTTGTGATCCTGACCGGCAATGGCCTCACCCTCTCGGAAGACCTGGCGCGCCGCTTCGTTGCGGTGGATTTCGATCCGCGCACCGAGGACCCGGAGGCGCGACCGTTCACGACCGACATCCGCGTCGAGGTGACGGACCGGCGCACGGAGCTGCTGGCAGGATTGCTTACAATTTGGCGGTGGGGGAGGGTCGCGACCGACATCAAGCCCGGCCTCGCGCTCGGCAGCTTCGGACCATGGTTTCGGTGGGTACGTGATCCGCTGCTCTCGCTTGGCTGTCAGGACCCGGCCGAGCGGGTGAGCGAGGCGAAGGAGCGTGACGGTCGCCGACAGGCGGTCGCCGACCTGTTCGCGACCTGGTGGGAGAAGCACCGTGACCGGCCGATAGCCGTCCGCCAGCTCCATGACGACGTGAAGCAGGCGGCGGACCCGCAGGGACGCGGGCGCCAACATCTCGCCTCCCAACTCGAAAAGCTTGCCGGGACGCGCATTGCTGGCTTTGTCCTCTCCCGGCAGGCGCCCGCCGGGAAGTGGGGCGTGGCGACATACGCGCTCAAAAAGACCGGCGGGGGCGAGAACCATAGGGACCATCGGGGGCTTCGGGCCGAGGCGCAGCCGCTCGACCAAGCCGATACCCCCGATGCCCCCTATGCTGACGGCAAGCGCGGCGCAAACGGACATGCAGCCGAACCGTCCAACGCTCCGATGGCCCCGATGCCCCCTAAGCCTTCGCCGACCTCATCGCAATCGGCGCCGAGCCAAAATCCCACGCAGGGGTGGAGGGGGCGGTTATGAGCGCGGCCGACGCCCTTCGTGCCGAGCTGGCGTCTGGTGTCCGCCTGACCGTCGATAGCGAGAGCCTCGTCCTGGAGGCATGCGCTCATCGCGCCCTGATCGTTCGGGGCAGCGAGTCATGACACGGCGCAACCGGCGTCCCGACCGCCGGCGCGTGAAAGCGCTGCGCTGCTACACGATCGACGAAGTCGCCCGCACCCTGGAAGTCCATCGGAATACCGTCCGCCATTGGATCAAGGCTGGGCCGCCTGTCATCGACGCCAAGCGTCCGATCCTGATGCTGGGCGCCTATGTTGCGGAGTTTCTTTTGCAGCGGCGCGAGGGCCAACGACAGCCGTGCCGGGCAGGGCAGATGTTCTGCCTGAAGTGCCGCAAGCCGCAGGAGCCGGCGGGCCGGATGGCGGACTTCGTGGCGAGTTCTGCCACCTCGGGCGCCCTCATCGGCATATGCCCCGCCTGCAATCGTCTGATGTATCGGCGAGTGTCGGCCGCTCGATTGTCCGAGATCGCGGGCGCACTCGACGTCCACCTGACGCGGGCACAGCCACGTATAGAGGATACCGCCATCCCCAACGTGAATTGTCACCTAGGGCATGAGGTCTGAGACATGCGCCAACACAATGCCGAAAACGAGCGCGTCAAGCGGGAATACCTGATCTATCTCAAGGCCGCCAAGGGCCTGAGCGAGGCCAGCCTCGACACGGTGGTCAAGGCGATTCATCGCTTCGAGGTTTCGACCAAGTTCCGCTCGCTGCGCAAGTTCCATGTCGGGCAGGCGGTCGCATTCCGGCGGCAACTGAGCGAGACGGACAGCTCCGAGACCGGAAAGCCGTTGAGCAAAGCGACTGTCCTGCAAACCCTCAACGCCTTGCGCACATTTTTTCTGTGGCTGGCCGGACAGCCGGGCTACCGGTCGCGGATCAGCTATTCGGACGCGGATTATTTCCGCCTTTCAGAGAAGGACACGCGGATCGCCAGAGCCGGGCGCGAGCGGCCGGTGCCGACTCTGGAGCAAATCCGGGGCGTGCTCGCCGTCATGCCGCACGCCACCGAGATCGACCGGCGCAACCGCGCGCTGATCGCCTTTACGCTCATGACCGGTGTGCGCGATGGCGCACTTGCCTCACTGAAGCTCAAGCACGTCGACCTCGCGACGGCAAAGGTGTTGTAGGACGCCCGGGAGGTAAATACCAAGTTCTCCAAGACCTTTACGACATGGTTTTTCCCGGTGGGCGATGACATTCGTGCCATTTTCGCGGAGTGGATTGCCTATCTGCGGGACCAGAAGCTTTGGGGGGGTGATGATCCTCTGTTCCCCGCGACTGCGGTGGTCAACGGCAAGGGCTTGAAGTTTGAGGTCTCCGGCCTCGCTCGCCGCCATTGGTCCAATGCTGGACCCATACGGGCTATCTTCCGGGACGCTTTCACGCGGGCGGAGCTCACGTACTTCAACCCCCACTCGTTCCGCAAAGCCCTCGCGCAACTCGGAGAGCGCGTGTGCCGCACCCCGGAAGAGCTTAAAGCGTGGTCACAGAACTTGGGGCACGAGGACGTGATGACCACATTGCGCAGCTATGGAGAGGTTCCATCCCCGCGGCAGGCGGAGATCATCAGGAATCTGCACCAAGCATCTGAGCCTGACATGGACGCCGCAGCCGCACTCAAGGCTTTAGAGACGATCGTCCGGCGGACAACGCGCGGGTTTGGTGCCGCGCAGAATTTGGGCGCCCGCAAATCAGACTGATCAGCGTTGAGTTCGAAGCCCGTGGATCATCGCTGCGATCAAGTCATCGCACTCGTAAAGGCGACACGTGAAAATTGTTTTAGGTCCGTCCTTGTTCAGATTTGTAAGAAGTTGGCTTTTCAACTTTTCACTCAATCGCATTGCACCCAGCCTGCCCGCGACGCTGTCGTAAAACTCGTTCGGCAGCTCCGGAGAGATTGCGCGGAGCCGGCGCATTTCATCCGAATTAATACCAAGGCTCACTTCGACAAGCGTGAATGGTCTGGACTCAATTAATTCAGATCCAGTAGGCCAAGATCGTGACGAAGCACAGCGCAGAAAAGAAGTTTTGCGCGAGCTTATCATAACGCGTGGCGATGCGCCGGAAATCCTTGAGCCGGCCGAAGCAGCGCTCGATGACATTGCGGTTCTTATAGGCTTTCCTGTCGTGTCGGATGCGCTTTTTGCGGTTGGATTTGCCCGGGATGACGGGACGTATTTTCTGCTGTTTGAGAAAAGCGCGAAACGCATCCGTGTCATAACCTTTGTCGGCCAGAAGTTCCTTGATGCCGGGGATCAAGCTGACGCATTCTTGCGCCATGATGCAATCGGCGGTGTTGCCCGGCGTCAAAATCAGCAACCACGGGCGGAGGAATTCATCGACGATCGCGTGGATTTTGCTATTACGGCCGCCCTTGGTGAGCCCGATCGGCTGGAATTCGGCCCCCCTTTTCCACCACCGGCGCAGCGGTGGGCCTTGATATGGCTGCTGTCCAACGCAGCTTGTTTCGGCGGCTCGGAAGGAGATGCGACGGCCTCGAAGATCTTCTGCCAAATGCTCCGCTCGCTTCAGCGGGCGAAACGATTGTAGATCGTCTTATGCGGGCCATATTCCCTCGGGCAATCCACCCAACGACAGCCGACCTTCAGCACATGCATGATCCCACTCAAAATCAGCCGATCGTCATTACGGCAAGGCCCCGGCTGGTTTCTCGGCAGATGCGGCGCGATCTTCGCCCACTGCTCGTCGTTGAACCAAAACAAATGCGATTCCATCGGCTAGCCCCCATATCGGTTGACCAACCCCTTGAATCAAAACATGGTTAATTAGGTCTTAACTCTAGGTTGAGAACCCATACAGAGCGTTGATTCCATGATATATGTTTGCCATGATTTGAGTCGCGGAGGCAGAGGGCATGGCAAGGAGTTTATTCTGGCTGTCGGATGAAGCATGGAAGGCGTTGGAGCCCCATCTGCCTCACGGCAAGCCGGGAAAACCGCGCGTGGACGATCGGACTGTCATTTCCGGCATCCTGCAT
>JBAUNU010000090.1:0-6464 GCA_049579405.1 Methylocella sp. | reverse complement strand
ATAGGCGGGCCATGCGGTCAACGGCGCGCCTTGAATGGACCAGCGGAGATTTTCTTGGGCTTCCTTCCGCCACCCCAGAAGCCAGGTCCCGGCCGCGCTCAAGAATCGGCCCCGGTTACCCATCAATCCCATGCGCAGCAAGGCGAGACTTGATAAAGGTTCGATCGCCTCGATATCAAAGCAAAACCGGCCGGGTTCGGAAACCGGCGATATCCACACCGCGGTGGCCTGCGCCGGCACGATGCCAAACCAGTCCGCGCGCCCAAGAACAGGACCTGGCAGCAAATGCCAGCCGATCTCCTCCGAGCCTCGCCGGTAGCTCACCAACGGCCGCACCGGCCGGTCGTAAAGCCCGAGCCGGTAACGCATTCGAAACCACCGTCCGGGCGCAAAAATCGATATCGGTTCAATCGACAGCCACGGCCGCCCGTTCGCGGCAAGGTAGTCTCCGGCGTTCCCCTCCACGCCGGAAACGGCGATCAGGCGGGCCGTAGGCGGCGCGCCATCGATGCCGTTCATCCGCTTGAATTTTGCCATCAAAGCGCTTCCCAATCGGGTGGCTCACTTGATGGAAGCCGAACCGATCAAAAGCAATGGGGTGGAGCTCGACATTGTCGAATAAATCCGGCAATTTTTCAACGGTCTGCTAGCCTCATTGATCCGCCGGATGCTGCGCAAGAACCCGGGCCACCTCGGCATAAACTTCGAGGTCTTTTTCGATCAAGGCGCGCGCCGGGCCCATTTCACGCAATCGTTCCGCAAGCCCAATCACCGTCTGGCTTGTGCGCGGCGAAATCCCGGCTAGCTCATCTGGCAGGTCCAGTATGGCACCGACAAGACTGACGAACGCGCTCGCACCGTCGCGCAGGCCAACCGCGTCCATCTCCGCCAGCGAATCGAGCGCGGCGGCGGTTTCCGGTGCCCGCGGAGGATCGAAGGCGTTCGGGGCCGCCAGCTGATAGACGAATGGATTGTAAAGAACGGCGCGCAACTCGTCGGAGGGGCGCGACAGCAGATCCTGCAACGCCGTCAAATCGCCGAGATTGACATCGCAAAACGGCTTCGCGCAGAGCTGAACGGTTTGTCCAAGGACGGCGGCCGTCGAATTCGCGCCGGAAAGCGATGCCCACTTCAAGATCAACAGCCGTTCGGACAGCTCCTCGAACGGCTCACGCAATAGAATGCCCACCTTGAAGTTACGATCGCGGACCATCGGCTCCCACACCCGCCAAAAAATGCGGCCGGATGCGAAAAGGGAGTTCGTGAACGAAATGGCGAATATTGACCTTGTGGTTTCTTCGGGAAGCAGCTCCAAGGATTTATAGGACATGTGAAAGCGCGCTATAAGCGCATCATCCAGATTGTGGGAGCGAAGCAATTGTGTCTCTACCCGCAAAAATTTCTGGTCAATGAGTTGCGAGCCATCACGGCGCCGGTAGATGAGGATATGGTTTTCGGCATCTTTGATTTCCAAATGTCCAGCGGCGGTCACCCCGGGACAATTATGTTCATCCACCACGAAGCCGCAAACGCCAGTATTGTGGAGGCCTTGTTCCCTCAGCAGGGGACGCACCACAAAGGCGTCTATGACGACATGATGTTCTGGACCGAGATGGATAACGACCTTCGGGGTGGTCGCCGGATTGTCGGGCATGACCCAACCGACGATCTGCGAACCCGTGTCCTCGTCGATACTAAATAACATCGCGGTCCCGCGTTCCCGTTGGCGCCGCCCGCGCGGCCTCCGCGCCGCGCCGCCCGCTCAACGTTCGGTTTTGTGATCCCTAATGCCCGCGGCCGCGAGCATCACGACGCTCCACAGCGAGAATGCGCATATCCCGGCGAAAGCGACCGATCGCGCGCGGCGCGGATATTCGGCGATTTCCGGTTTCTTCGGTTCGACGAAAAGCGCAAAATAGACATGCTGCCGGTCGGATTCCTGACGCGCGCGCTCGTAAGAGGCCTGCGCGACCTCCAGAAGGCGTTTCGAGAAACGGACTTCCAGCTCCTGCTTTTCGAATTGCGCGATGGATTGCGCCGCGGTCTTGGCGTCTTTCCGACGACTCGTAAGAGCCTCGGTCAGCGAAGCGACCTGGGACCCGAGCGCCCGGATCTGATCGGAAAGAACTTTTTGCTGGGGCGCGCCGGCGGACAAAACCTTGAGGTTGGCGCCGTAGTCGCGTTCCAGAGACAATTTCTCGCGCATGACGCCCACTAAGGTGTCCGTGGAACTCTTTATCGTTCGAACAGGATCGACGGTTCCCTCCTGGTTGCGCACATCACGCAAAGCCGTGAGCGCCGCCGAATAACGGAGGCTCGCGGTTTCCAAATACTGTTCGGCCGAAAACAGGGCTTCCCGGTGCTCGCGCATCGCGATACTGTCGACCATCTTTTCGGCGGAAACCGAGGTCGCGCGAGCCAGGGCGAGCGCATCGTCGGGGGTGAAGGCCAGGACTCGCACGAGCACGAGTCCCGAGACGCGGTCAACGTTGACGCTTATAATATCCCGCCAATAAAGCCAGAGATCGTCGTCGCTCCTCGTTGGATCGAAGCGAGACAACCAATCCGCCTGAGTCCGCGAAAATAGCGACCGCAACCAACCGTCGCGATCGAGTTCCCTGACAACATTGCGGCTTCGCAGATAGTCCGCGGCCATGTAGGGGAGACGCCCGATTTCGTGCCCACCAGCTTTGCCGGCCTTGATCAGCAGGGCAATGTCGTCCTCCGCGACGAGCTCCGTCGCCGATCTGACGCTAAATCGAAATTCCACGCTATATTTGCCGGCGGCAATGAGACCGTAGTAGATCGCCGTACACACTACCGGCAGCACGACCAGGAGGGCGAATGACAAACCGTGCATTCGCCACGATCCGAACTGATCGATCGGGGCGGAGACGCGGCGCAGATCTTCTCTCAGGACAAAAGGATCCAGCCCGGCCTTGTCGGACGGATCCGCCGGAAAACGATCGGGGGACCTGGCCGCGAGATGCGCTTCTTTCATCGGAATGCCGCCCAAACCCCGATTGTTACCTTGTTCTTCATATCTTGTTGTTCACATGGTGTGGTCGCGCACGTTGGCGGCGGCCGCCGCGATAAGCGACCAGAAGCTCAGGGCGCCCAGCGATGTTATCAAAATCATGTGGGCTCGCCTCGGAGCGATCGGGCTTTGCGGTTCGGTGGGATCTTCGATGGCGACGAGGTAGATATGATGGCGGTTGGCGTCCGCGCTTGTGTTGTCCAACATCCGCTCCGCGAGCACGGCAGCTTGCTCGGCCAGGCTCTTTTCGACGTCGAGCTTATCATATTCGGCGAGCGCGGCGGAGGCGGTCGGCGAACTGAGCTTGGCGCCCGTGATCCTGGCTTCGAGCGCCACGATCTGATCGGAAAGGATTTGCCTATTTGCCGCGAGCATCTTGATTTGCGGCGCATCGGAGGCGAGCGAAGCTTTTGCGGTATCCAACTTTACTTCAACGCCGATGAGATCGCGCCGCAGCGTCGTGATCGTCTCGCCCAGAGACCGCGCCAGGGCGAGCGGGTCGATCTGCATCCGCGCGTTCCGGAATTGTTCGAGACTCGCCTGGCGCGCGGAGAGTTGCGCCATCGCGGTCTTCACCTCGGCCCTGGCGCGCTCAACCGCATCGTGTCGCACCCGGTCCAGAAGCTGATTTGCAACGATGTCGCATCGCGCGCGAATGGCGGTGGCGACCCGCACCGAATCCTCGCGGGAAAATGCTTTGACGGTGACCGTTACGATGCCCGAAGCGGCGTCCACCGACGGGTGGACCATGCCGCGCCAATAGCGAAGCAGGTCCTCTGCCGCTCTCGAAGGAACGAACCCCGCCCACCGGTCGGTGCCCGGCTTGCTATATATGGCCCTCACATCGATCTCCTTTGAGAGATCGTCGATCATCGAACGGCTAGCGATATAATCGGCGATAATATAGGCATCCTGGTTGGAATTGAGGGACGCCAAAGCGCCTAATCCCGCCAGGACCTCGCTGCCCGGAAGCACCTCCGTCGCGCCTCTCACGGCGAAGCGCATTTCGGACCCGAACTGATCGGAAGCTAGGAACCCAAAATACAGGGAGCTCATGACAAAGGGGGCGAGGACAAAGACAATGAAGCTGCGCCAAAGCCAAGACGATCGCGCATCCGTCGCGGCCCTCGCTTCCGCCGCGCCGGTCCCTGAAGGATGGGGTTTTTGCAAGCTGTGCCCGGCCTTCGTGGCAAGCTGGTTCAAGCGCTCGATCGAAAACCACGGGCTCGCGCGCCGGTCGCGTGCGGGCGCGCCAAAGCGCGGACTCGGCAGCTTTCGGGCAGCGGACATTTGCGGTTTTTCCAACATCGTTGCTTGATAACGCTCGGGTATCGCTCGGCTGCGAGGGACACGGGTTAAATCATACATTTTTAGCAAAATTTGACGCTATGTCGACAAGCTGGAAGTTGATCCCCATCGTTTGTTTTGCGGCGAAAGCCGCGTTTGCCAACCAGCAACGCAAGGGCGGAAGAATATAATATCGTGCGTCGTTGCAAAGAGACACCGCATGGGTAATTACGATTGATCATAAAACTAATAGTGCAGATCCAATCATTGCTGGACACATCGTTTGTCTTTAAATGAGCTTACCTTTGCCATACTAAGGCCATGAAATGACTGAATTTCGTTGTCAGCGACAAAAATACATTATACATGTGGGTCCTTTAAATTGTTATATGTTTGTTTCCACAAGAAGCCCACGCCTAGCGACGCAAATTATTATTATTGATCCCCTTGACGGTTTTCCCGGCGGATTTGCTTCCATAGCTCTAGGCAAAGCGCATTCGCGGCTATATGACAAGTTAACGTATCACATAAAGGTTTCCGCGATCATGTGGGACGCTGCTCGGTTCGAACTAGCGATCATAAATCAGGCAGGATTATGAGGAAACATCAAACCGGCCGCCGAGGCCCGGCCAATTTGGATGGGTTGGAAATCGCGATCATCGGGCGTGCGTGCAGGCTGCCCGGCGCCAACTCCGCCGGGGAGCTTTGGGACTTGCTTTCGGCGGGCCGCTGCACGGTTTCCCGGATCCCCCCGGATCGATGGCCGTTGGAACGGCTAGCGCATCCGCGCCTGAAGGAGCGAGGCCGCAGCTATTCCTGGGCGGCGGGCGTTCTGGACGATATCTGGGGCTTCGATCCCGCCGTTTTCGGCATTTCTCCGCGCGAGGCCGAACAAATGGACCCGCAGCAGCGGCTGCTGCTCGAACTCACTTGGGAAGCTCTCGAAGATGCCGGAATTCGTCCGTCGGACTTTGCCGGCGCGGATACCGGTGTGTTCGTCGGCGGCTCGGCGCTCGATTACGGCAACCTTAGGCTGCATGACGCGGCCGCCGCGGATGCTTATTTTGCCACCGGCAATTCGCTGGCCATTTTATCAAACCGGATTTCCCACGTCTTCGACCTCCATGGGCCTAGCTTCACGGTCGATACGGCGTGCTCCTCGTCGCTCGTCGCCTTGGATGCGGCGGTCGCGGCGATCCAAGCCGGCAGAGTCGACACCGCGATTGTCGGCGGTGTGAACATCCTGGCCAGTCCGTTCGGCTTCATCAGCTTCTCGCAGGCGACGATGCTGTCGCCGACAGGTCGTTGCCGGGCATTTTCCGCGAAAGCCGATGGCTATGTCCGTGCCGAGGGCGGAGTCGTCCTCGTCCTGCGCGCGCTCGGCGCCGCTCGCGCCAGCGCTGATCGCATCCATGCGTTGATTGCCGGTTCGCACAGCAATTCCGACGGCCGCACGACCGGCATCTCCTTGCCCTCGAAGGCGCATCAGGCCGCCCTCCTTGAACGGGCCTATGTGAAGAACGGCCTTAGTCCGGATGCGATCGCCTTCATCGAGGCGCACGGGACGGGAACACGCGCCGGCGACCCGATCGAGGCGGCCGCAATTGGCGAAGTTTTGGGCCAGCGGCGCACCCGGCCCTTGCCGATCGGTTCGATCAAGACAAATATCGGCCATACCGAACCGGCATCGGGCCTCACTGGATTACTAAAGGCCATGCTGGCGCTCGAGCACGACGAATTGCCGCGCTCGCTGCATTTCGATGAACCAAATCCCGATATTCCCTTCGACGATCTCAACCTTTCGGTCTGCACCGCGCCCCTGGCGCTGCCACGCGATGGCCGCGTGCGTTATGCCGGCATCAGTTCGTTAGGTTTTGGCGGCACGAATGCGCATGTGATCCTCACCGACCGGCCACCTGGCGCAGATCGGGCCCCCCCGGCGATCGCGCCTCGGTTTCTGCTGCTCTCCGCGCAAAGCCGGGATGGCTTGGCGGACCTCGCGCGCCAATATTCCGCTCGGCTCGCCCGCGCCGGCGTCGAGGAAACGCAGCGAGTTGTCGCCGCGACCGGCCACCGGCGCGAGCTCCATTCCGAAAGACTAGCGATCCCGTTTGACGAGCCCAAGACTTTGATTTTGGCC
>JBAUNU010000089.1:0-2499 GCA_049579405.1 Methylocella sp. | reverse complement strand
ATCCCTTACCGTTCGCCGAGGCTGCCGCCCGCATCGGCGAGCGCGGCGCCGACTTCGAGACCGAGGTCGTCCATGGTCGCCTCCTCGACGGCATTGATTGCTTCCCCTTTGGCCTGCCGTTCGGCTTCCGCGGCGGAGCGGGCGACATTGACGATAATCAGGGCTTCGATTTCCGGATGCAAATGCACCGGGACTTCGTGCAATCCAAGCGATTTGATCGGCGCTTTCAGGATGATCTGATTGCGGTTGGCATTGAAGCCGCCAGCGGTGACCGCGGCGGCGATGTCGCGCGGCGAAACCGAGCCGTAGAGATGGCCCGTCTCGCCAGCCTGGCGGATGATGACGAAGATTTGCCCGGAGAGTCGTTCGGCAACACCAGCCGCTTCGTTCCGCGATTCGAGGTTGCGCGTTTCAAGCTGGACGCGCTGACTTTCGAAACGGCTCTTATTGGCTTCGGTCGCGCGCATGGCCTTGCCGCCTGGCAACAGGAAATTGCGGGCGTAGCCATCCTTGACGCGAACTGTATCTCCCATTTGACCGAGTTTGGCGATGCGCTCGAGCAAAATAACTTCCATAATGCGGTCCTTCGAGTTGCATCAGAGTTTGGGCGAGGCCGTCTTGTCCTTGCGGTCCCGGAGAGAGAAAGCTGTCTCGATAATACCGGTTAAGACCAAGAGAAGCAGGAAGGCGAACCATGTCACGGGGACGACAAGGCCGAAATAGATAAGGATAAGGAGGGGAATCCGGAAAGGCGATCCGCGCGACAGATAATGCGCCGCGGCGAGCCCATCGAGCGCGAAGGCAACGCCGAGCGTCACGGCGACAATGACGACGATGTGGCCGGGGAGCCCGCCAAGAAACGGACCAATCCCAGCGGCGGCGCCGAAAACCAAAAGATAGACCTGTGGCAGACGCAATTCCCCCGCTATGTCGGGCCACGGGCGGGGGAGTTGCGCCGAAAGCTGCGCCACCCGCCCCGCTAGCCAAAGATTGAGCATCAGCATGACAAGACTGCAACCCGCCACCGCCGGCGCCGCCGCCAAAACCGTGGCGCGCGCCAAATGACGCGCGTCGACTTCATTTGGGAGGCGCATATTGGGGCCGATCAGCCGCTCGACGAACGGGGTAACCTCCGCGCTCAGCCTCTCGAGCGCCAATTCGAAACCGCCATAGAAGGAGCTGACATAAACCGCGATCGCTACCCCGATGGTGGCGCAGATGGAGGCGGCATAGGACAGAATGCGCTCAAGCGGAACATATTCGCGGGCAAAAAAGCTGCCGACCCGGCTGGTCACGACCCAATTCGGACTTCCCTTCGGCCGGCTCAACACCGCGAGGAGGCTTAGCCAAAAAGCCGGCAAGCCAAGGGAGAAAGCGAAAATCAGACCGCCAAGCGCGGCGGTGTCGAGACTCCCGAATTTCTGCTGCGCATTGAAGAGTCCGGCAACGGTGAGCGTGCCCGAGGCAACCGCCGCGGCGCCGGCGAAAGCGCCGTATCCAAGCGTCGCGATCATGATGGGAAGCGGCGACAAACTGGCGAGAGCAAACGCGACAAAGGTCAAGCGGACTACGAGGCTAACCAGGACGGCGGCGGCGATTCCCGCCCCGATCCCAAGGGCGACGGCCGGCCAATGTCTTAAGAGGCGCTTTTTCATCATGACCTGCTGTCCCGCTCGAAGGCGGTTCGGGACCAAAGGAGAGATAAGTCTCGCTCCGCCCCAAAGAAACCGCGCGGTCTCACCGCCCGGCCAGTGAACGCCCTTGTTCGTGGCTCGTGGATATAGAACAGTTCCACCTCGGTGGAAATATCCCGCGCGTGGATGCCGCTCCGCGCCGGGACGAAATTAGCGGATTACATAAGGCAAAAGCCCGAGAAAGCGGGCGCGTTTGACGGCCTTCGCCAGCTCGCGCTGCTTCTTGGCCGAAACAGCGGTGATTCGCGAGGGGACGATCTTGCCGCGCTCGGAAATGTAGCGCGAGAGGAGACGGGTATCCTTGTAATCGATTTTGGGCGCGTTCGGGCCGGAAAACGGGCAGGTCTTGCGGCGGCGAAAGAAGGGCCTGCGGGGCGCGGCGGCGGTTGTCATCAGGAGCTCGCCTCGCCGCTTGCCGCGGCCTCGTCGCGCGGACGCCTAGGGGCTCTTTCGCCACGCTCGGGGCGCGGGCTTCGGCCACGGTCGCCGCGATCATGGCGGTCGCTGCGGTCGTCGTCGTCGCGCTTGCGCGTCATCGCCGATTGGCCTTTTTCCAGAACTTCGACGCTAACCGTCATGAAACGGATGACGTCCTCATTGATGCCCATCTGCCGCTCCATTTCGGCGAGCGCGGCGGGCGGCGCATCGATGTTCAAGAGCGAGAAATGCGCCTTGCGGTTCTTCTTGATCCGGTAGGCGAGGGACTTCACCCCCCAATATTCCACCTTTTCGACTCTGCCGCCGAAGGATTCGATGACCGCCTTGAAACGCGCCGTCAGTGCGTCCACCTGTTGGACGGAAATAT
>JBAUNU010000088.1:0-5019 GCA_049579405.1 Methylocella sp. | reverse complement strand
GCCTTGACGCTTTCGACGGTGGCGGCCTCGGCGCCCTCGGACAAGCTCTGGCCAATTGGGGGGAGTTCGACAAACACAACGTCGCCCAAATGGGATTGCGCATAATCGGTGATCCCGACAACGCCCGTGGCCCCTTCGACGCGGACATATTCGTGGCTCTTGGTGTAGCGCGTGGTCATCAGTCTCCCCTAAAGTAATGGTGCGGCACAAAAGGCATGGGAACGATTTTTGCCGCAAGCGGCTTGCCGCGTACCATCAAGCAAACTTGCGTGCCGGGCGCGGCGTGCGCGGCATCGGCATAGCCCATCGCGACCGGCCGCCCGAGGCTCGGCGCGAAGCCCCCCGAGGTAACCCGTCCGATGGTTTGACCCTCGCGCCTCACAATCTCGGAACCCTCCCGCGCGGGCACCTTGCCTTCGAGCAAGAACCCCGCACGCAAGCGCGACGGACCATGATCGATCGCCCGCTTCACGTTTTCGTAGCCAAAAAATCCGCCGTCCTCGCGCCGGCGTTTCGAGATCGACCATGAGAGCCCCGCCTCGACCGGACCGGTGGTTCGATCAATGTCATGGCCATGTAGGCAGAAGCCTGCCTCAAGCCTAAGCGAATCGCGGGCGCCGAGGCCAATGGGGCGAACGTCCGCCTCGTCGAGCAATTCTTGTGCGAAGCCAGGCGCCGCCGCCGCCGGAAGCGAAATCTCGAAACCGTCCTCGCCGGTATAGCCGGAGCGTGAAATGTTGAGGAAAATGCCATCGCGCACAAAGCTTCCCGCGGCCATGAATGGCATCGCCGAAACACTTTTGGCCGCGGCGGACGCAACGTGCCGGCGCAAGACCTCCGCGGCCTTCGGTCCTTGCAAGGCGAGCAAGGCGCGGTCGTCGAGAACGGTCAGCGCGCAATCCGGCAGCTCGGCGGCAATATGAGCAAAATCGGCTCTTTTGAGAGCGGCATTGACGACGAGAAAGAGCCGCTGGCGCCCGGCTTCGTCATCGAGCCGCGTCACCATCAAATCGTCGAGAATATGCCCATGGCGATCGAGCAACTGCGTATAGCGCATCCGCCCCAGAGCAAGCGCCGCGATATCGCCCGGCACCAGTGTCTCCAGGCGTCGCGTGGCCTGCGATCCCGAGAGAATCGCTTGGCCCATGTGCGAAACATCGAACAGCCCCGCCCGCGCCCGAGTATGAAGATGTTCGCTGATGATTCCGGCGGGATACTGCACGGGCATGGCGTAGCCGGCAAAACCGGTCATGCGGGCGCCGAGCGCGCGATGCAAATCGTAAAGTGGCGTGCGGACGAGCTCGCGAACGGCGGCGGCTGGTTGGATATCGGACATCGAAACACCTGGCCGGACAAAGCAACCCGCGGGGCGTGTCTCCCCCGCGACTGCCCCCTCTGTCCTGAAACCTGAAAGATTTCCTTCGCCCGAATTGGCTTTCGAGCGAAGTTGCCTCCTTCGGTGGATTTTCCATTTAGACGTGGAAAATCGCTTTCCAGAGTGTCATCCCCGAGCGGTCCGTTGGCCTGAGCGTTTCCGGGGCGGTTGCGCCTTCGGCGCCAGCTCGCGAAAGGAGCGCGAGTCGGACTCTTCCGCCGGGGTCTTCTGATCTGACGTTTAAGAGTTAGGGAGCGCCGCCTTTTTGTCAATGTGCTTGGCGTAAGTTCGCCCCAACGCAGGCCGCGGATCGTTGGGCCTCGCTATTCGCGCGGCTTCAAGGTTTGGCGCCTTTGCCGGCGGACTTATCCGCGCTCGGGCCTTCGTCAATGCCGACCTTGATTGTATAATCGTCCTCGGCGTGGTCCTGGATGAATGGCACGCGGAGCGGTTCGGAGACGATCGTGAAATCCGCGCGGGTCTCGCCTTCGGCCACCGTCGCGGCGGCGCGATAAAGCTTGCTTACAATAGGCTGATTATCGCGCTCGCGGAGAACGGCCATGCGCACCGGCACGCTAAAGCTGCCGGGGCTGCCCGCGGGTCCAAGAAGCACTTTGCCCGCGACCCCGATCTTGATCGCGAGTTGATCGCCGTCGAGCGTGCATTCCCGCGCCGTATCGTCGAGCGCATATTGATAACGCAGATTCGCGCTCGATGGCGGGGTTCCGGCATAAGCCTGGCTTGACGCGGTGCCTTCGAGAATAACGACCACCGGGCAGAAGATATGCCGGGCTTCTGTTCCGGGCGCCGCGGGCGCGTCGTTGCTCTTAAATCCCAGCAGAGAGCCGAGTTTCGAGCCGCCGGTTTCGGGGGTGTCGAAAGTGCCAAGATGGCCGCCGCAGCCGGTGAGTCCCGCCACCACCGGCGCGGCCATGGCGGATTTTGCCAGGATAGACTTTGCTAGGTGGATCGGCACTGGCCGCCACATCGAATTCCGGCCCAATTCACGGCAGGGCATCGAACCCTTCCTTAAACCCGGCCATGGTGAGCGGGATGCCGATTCCTTCTTCCGGGCTCTGAAAAATGATGAAGGTGGCCTTCTGGCCGGTTTTCATCTGGTCAATCAATTTTTCCTCCATGACCACCTCGGCCACGCATCCGGTCGGAAGACAGCGGACGAACCCAGCGCGTCCGACATCGATATCGTCGATCTTAAGCCCCAATCCGGATGGAAGAAGCACCCCAAGCGGTGCAATGACCCGCAATAGGCGGCTCTTCCCATCCGCGGTCTTGAGAACGATGACCGTCAGATTGATGTTTGGCCTGTCCTCCGCGGCAACGCTCTGCAAGAGCGCGCATTGCTCCTTGGCGGCGCCAGGCGGCGTCTCGCAGCGCAGTTCCCAATCGCCATGCTTGGATTTCACGACGCCCTGGCAAACAGCGCCAGGCCCGCTCGCCAACAGCCAAATACCGGCAAGCGTCAGCCCGAGAAGGCGCCGCGCGCCCGTTGTTTTCCTTGATTCGATCGCCCGCGCCACGGAAGGTTCCTGTCTATTTGAGACATTTGAGCCGCTACCGGCCCGATTGTTGTTTACGTGGGAACATGCTTGAGTTTAATTCGCGCCGGCACGATTGTGAACTGTGCCGGCATTTGTGCGATGGTGATTGCAATTGTGTTCCGTGCTTCGATGTGTCAAAAGGGGATTAGCTCCCGGGCATGGGGGGCCGGCGCCTCGGGGGCGCGTTGATTAAATAACAACAGACATCGCAAGTTCTTGCCCTTGCAAATGTGAGGAATATTGCAATTCGCCATACGTAATAAGAATTAACGGTATAAAAATGCCGTTTTTGTGACTTCCTTAGTTCATTTGGGTATACACAAACCTAATGCGTTAAGGGTATGATCACAACCGTTTTTTGTCGGCGACGTATTTTTGAGGCAATTCGATGGCCGGAAACGATTTCGACAACGTGCCCCAATGTTTTCAAATTCCGGTCACGGAAAAGCCCGAGTTTTTCGCCGTCCGGAGCGGCACGGAACGATTGACCTACGCCGGCCTCGACGCCCGGACCGATGCCCTCCGCGACCGGCTGACCGCCGCTGGATTTGAGAAAGGCGCGCTCGCCGGCATCCTTCTCGACCGTTCCTTATCTGCCATCACATCCTTCCTGGCGGTGCTGAAGGCGGGCGGGGCGTTCGTGCCGCTCGACCCAAGCGGCCCGCCGCAAGGCATTCTCGATATTATCCAGCGGCACAAATTGGCGTGTGTCGTTTCGAACGGCGCAACGCTGCGGCACTTCCCTCAACTCGCCGCGGCGGTGCCGGTGATCGATGTGGACGCCGCGCCATTGCCGGAACCCAACGGCCGGGGAGAGGCCGTCAGAGTCGCGGGCTCGGACCCCGCCTGCGTGATGTTCACCTCCGGCTCCACGGGGGAGCCAAAAGGCGTCGTCATCCCGCATCGCGCCATTGTCCGGCTGGTCAAAAATCCCGGCTACATGCGGTTCTCGGACGACCAAATTTTCCTGCAAGCGTCGCCGTTGGCCTTCGATGCGTCGATCTTCGAGATTTGGGGCGCGCTGCTCAACGGCGCCGAACTGGTGCTTCCGGAAGCAGGCTTGCTCAGCCTCGACGCGATCGCCGCCGCGATCGAGAACCAAGGCGTGACGACGTTGTTTCTTACGAGCGGTCTCTTCAACCTTATGATCGACCAGCGGCCCGCTCCACTGCGCCAGCTGCGCTATCTGGTCTCGGGCGGCGACGTCATGTCTCCGGCGCATGTCGCCAAGGCGGCGCGGCTTCTTCATTCCGGTCATTTCATCTCGGTTTACGGGCCGACCGAGAACACGACCTTCACCACGACCTTCACCGCGCCGCCGGATTTGCCGGCCGATTCGCCAGTCCCCATCGGCTGGCCGGTCGCGGACACGGTTTTGCGCATTCTAGACGACGACATGCGCCCTGTCCCCGAAGGCTCGGCGGGGCAGCTTTATGCCGGCGGCGACGGGTTGGCGCTCGGTTATCTTAACGCCCCCAATCTCACCCAACAAAAATTCATCGCGGACCCTTTCGCGCAAGATCCCGGGCAACGGCTCTATCGCACCGGCGATCTCGTCCGGCGCGACGAGACAGGCTTGCTGCATTTCCTCGGACGCATGGACAATCAGATCAAGCTGAACGGCCGCAGGATCGAGCCCGAGCATGTCGAAACCGTGCTGCGGCGCCGCCTCCCGGTCACCGACATCGCGATCGTCGCTTGCGCCTTGGCGAATGGCGCCAAGCATCTCGTCGCCTTCGTGGTTCCGCTCCCCGGCGCGTCCTTTTCCGGGGCCGCCTTCCGGGAGGCCGCCAGCCGTTATTTGCCGCCGCATATGATCCCAGCGCGGCTGGAGATGATCGATGAATTTCCGCTCACACAGACCGGCAAGATCGACCGTCTCGCCCTCAGTCGCCAGGCAGCCGGCGCGCGGGCACAAAACCCTTCGAACACCCAGTTCACCGCTCCGGCCGAGGCCATGCTGATCGATTTGTGGCGCCGTCACCTTCAGCTGGAAACCGTCGATGTCGACGCAAACTTTTTCGACCTTGGCGGCAGCTCGCTCCAGCTCCTTGGCGTGCATGCCGACGTCGAACGGCTTTTCCC
>JBAUNU010000087.1:0-2677 GCA_049579405.1 Methylocella sp. | reverse complement strand
CTTATGAACTAGATGCGACACCGGGCGCCTGTCGTCTTTTGCTGCTTTTTCGAGCGCCGCCCTAACATCCTGATCGAATCGAACGCTAAGGGGAGGCCAGACTCGCGCCGGCTTTTGTGGCGGCTCTGCCATCATATTTTCCTGTAGTATATTGACAGTTCATGAAATGTATCGTAGTGTTGTAGGCTCTAGCATAAACCTGGAGAAAAAGCAACCGAGCGGCGTATCAAGGAGGCACCGGATGCAGATGTAGTTCCCGGACATGCGCAAGCGCAGGTGGGCCGCCATGGGCCAGAAACCGGCCGGCGAACCGGCCGCGAGACAAAAACCTGGAAAGCCGCGTAGCCGGTCACGCCTGCGCCGCTCCGAGGCACCAAGCAAGGATGGCTTTTTGCACATGCAGCCGATTCTCGGCTTCGTCGAACACCACGGATTGCGGACCGTCGATCACCTCGTCGGTGACCTCCTCGCCGCGATGGGCCGGCAAGCAATGCATGAAGATCGCGTCCTCGCGCGCGGCGGCCATCAGTTTCGCGTTGACCTGGTAGGGCGCAAGCAATCCATGGCGAAAGGCCTCGTCCACGTCGCCCATCGAAACCCAGCAATCGGAGACGACCGCATCTGCTCCCCGCACCGCCTCATGGGGATCGTGGATGAGCTTCAGGCGGGCGCCCGAACGGCGCGCCCAATCGACGAGTCCGGCTTGCGGATCGAGTCCGGCGGGGGTCGCGACGTGAAGCGCAAAATCGAACCGCTGCGCGGCGTGGACCCAGCTCCCGAGCACATTGTTGGCGTCGCCGCTCCAAGCGACGGTGCGCCCCTTGATCGGGCCTTTCTTTTCCTCGAAAGTAAGGATGTCCGCCATCACCTGACACGGATGCGAACGCTTGGTCAAGCCATTGATCACCGGCACGCCGGCATGGCGAACGAGTTCGATCATCGCGGCATGATCGAGAATGCGGATCACGATCGCATCGACGAAACGCGACAGGACGCGTGCCGTGTCGGCGATGGTCTCGCCCCTGCCGAGTTGCATCTCCTGGCCGGTCAACATGATCGTTTCGCCGCCAAGCTCGCGCATCGCAATGTCGAAGGATACCCTCGTCCGGGTCGACGGCTTGTCGAAGATCATCGCCAAAACCTTGCCGGCGAGCGGCCGGTCCGGCGGGCTCTGCCCCCTGCGCCGCCGAGCCTTCATGCGGGAGGCGGCGTCGAGAATGCGGCGGAGATCGGCGGCCGGAATTTCCGAAAGATCGAGAAAATGCCGCGGGGCGGGGGATGCGCCTTGGCTTTCTGGCGTGCTCATCAGGCCGTCCCGCTTAGCTTCGCGGACGAGGTTCCCGGTTGGCCGGATTCGATCCGTTGGCAGGCGGCGTCGAAACGCGCGACTGCCTCGAAAATCTCCTCCTCGCCGACGATCAGCGGCGGCAGCAGCCGCGCCACATCCTCGGCCGCCGGAACGACGAGGATTCCTGCGGCCCGCGTCGCGGCGGCGAAGTCGCTGACCGGGACACGCAAGGCGATGCCCTGCATGAGACCTTCGCCGCGAATCTCCGAGATGATCCCGCCATGCCGGTCCTTCAGCCCGGCTAGGCCTTGTTTGAGCGTCGCACCCATCAACGCGACATGCTCGATAAAACCTGGCGCCAGCACCACGTCGAGCACCGCATTGCCAATGCTCGCCGCGAGCGGATTGCCGCCAAACGTGGTGCCATGCGTGCCAACGGTCATGCCCCGCGCCGCGCCGCGCGTCGTCAGAAAGGCGCCGAGCGGAAATCCGCCGCCGATGCCCTTGGCGATCGCCATGATGTCGGGCGCGACGCCAAAAATTTCGTAAGCGAAGAGCTTGCCGGTGCGGCCGATTCCGGTCTGCACCTCGTCGAACATCAAAAGAAGCCCATGCTTGTCGCAAAGCTCGCGCAGCCCCCGCAGGAAGCGTGGCGGCGCGGCGCGGATTCCACCCTCGCCTTGAATCGGTTCGATCAGGATGGCGGCGGTTTGCGGCCCGATCGCGGCTTGCACCGCCTCGATATCGCCGAAGGGCACCGCGTCGAAACCCTCGACCTTGGGACCGAAGCCCTCGAGATATTTGGGATTGCCCGCCGCGGCGATCGTTGCCAGCGTGCGTCCGTGAAACGCCCCGGCGAAAGTGACGATGCGGAACTTTTCCGGATGTCCGCCCGCCGATTGATATTTTCGCGCCGTCTTGATGGCGCCTTCGACGGCCTCCGCTCCGGAATTGGTGAAAAATACGTAGTCGGCGAAACTGACCTCGACGAGGCGGCGGGCCAAACGTTCCGCTTGCGGGATCTCGAACAGATTGGAGGCGTGCCAGATTTTCGCGCCCTGCTGATTGAGTGCGGCGACGAGATGAGGGTGGCCATAGCCGAGCGACGCCACGGCGATGCCGCCGCCGAAATCGAGAAACCGCTCGCCGGCCGTCGAGGTCAGCCAGGCGCCATCACCCCGCTCGAAGGCGAGATCGATGCGGGCATAGGTGGGAAGCAGCGCCGAGGTCACTCCACTCTTTCACTCAAGGATATTGGCCAAGGCGAGGTCCGGGAAACCCGGGAGAAACCTGGTTCCGTTTTCGCATCATGCGCTAATATTATGGGTCGCGGATGGCGCCCCTCGCTGGCCCTTCCATCAAGCTAGGCTTGATGGAACCTTTGGCCAG
>JBAUNU010000086.1:0-3988 GCA_049579405.1 Methylocella sp. | reverse complement strand
ATCCACGACAACTACCTCATTCCTCAGGTTATCGAGAATACAAGCCGCGGGGAGCGCGGTTTCGACATCTATTCCCGGCTCTTGCGCGAGCGGATCATTTTCCTGACCGGCCCGGTCGACGACCACGTGGCCTCGGTGATCATCGCCGAATTGCTGTTCCTCGAGGCGGAAAACCCGAAGAAGGAAATCTCGATGTACATCAATTCGCCGGGCGGCGTGGTGACGGCGGGGCTTGCGATCTATGATACGATGCAGTTCGTAAAGCCCAAGGTCTCGACACTGTGCGTCGGGCAAGCCGCTTCCATGGGTTCGCTTCTCCTTTGTGCCGGAGAGGAAAAAGCGCGTTACGCCTTGCCGAACGCGCGAATCATGATGCATCAGCCGTCCGGCGGCTTCCAGGGTCAGGCTTCCGATATCGTCCGTCATGCCGAAGATATCATGAAGGTCAAGCGGCGGTTGAATGAGATCTACGTCCGGCATACCGGCCGGGATTACGACATGATCGAAAAAACCTTGGACCGTGACCACTTCATGTCCGCTGACGAGTCGAAAGAATTTGGCATCGTGGATCATGTGATTCTGCGGCGGCCCGACGAAATGCCGCTGCCGGAAAGCATATCGAAGGCACCATCACCCGCTTATTAGCGGCGGCGGCTGGCCGATTCCTCGGCGGGGCGCGCCCTTCCGGGAACATCCGCGGAGCGGACGTCGTGGGAGCGCCGCGGCCTGACAGTGGAATATCGATTGTCTTGGTATAAAGATCGCTTATATTAGGCTTCCGCGCAATTAGCCAGCATGAACCGTTGAATGCGCGATTGTCGCGCAAAAACGAAACAAATACCATTTAGGTTAATGGAAAACACTGCGTAGATATGATTTGGAAATCGTGCCACGAGCAATGGAGCTTTTGCAACCCTTCGGCGATTGCCGGGTGTGGCAAGGGGCATTTTGCGGAGCGTGCCCGTTTTGAAGGAGAGTGGAAGCTGAGTTAAAGTGGCATCCGCGTTAGGAAGTCTGGGCAAGAATTAAACTGGGCTGGTTCGTGTGCCAATCCGCCAGCCGGTGGCGGGCGTCCGCCGCCTTTCACGCAGCGTGACCGGAGTTCGCACATGGCTTCGGGCGGCACGGAGACGTTCGATGACCAAGGTCGGCGGCAGCGACTCGAAAAACACGCTCTATTGCTCGTTTTGCGGCAAGAGCCAGCATGAAGTGCGCAAGCTCATTGCCGGCCCGACGGTTTTCATCTGTGATGAATGCGTCGAACTTTGCATGGATATCATCCGCGAGGAGAACAAATCCTCGCTGGTGAAAAGCCGCGACGGCGTCCCTACTCCCAAGGAAATCTGCAAGGTTCTGGACGATTACGTCATCGGGCAGCCGCAAGCCAAGCGGGTGTTGTCGGTTGCTGTCCACAATCATTACAAGCGCCTCAATCACGCGGCCAAGCACAATGATGTGGAGCTTGCGAAATCGAACATTCTATTGATCGGCCCGACCGGGTCCGGCAAGACTTTGCTTGCGCAAACCTTGGCGCGAATTCTCGACGTGCCCTTCACGATGGCTGACGCCACGACGCTGACCGAGGCCGGCTATGTCGGCGAGGATGTCGAAAACATCATTTTGAAGCTTCTTCAAGCGTCCGATTATAATGTCGAGCGGGCGCAACGCGGGATCGTCTATATTGACGAGATCGACAAAATTTCGCGGAAATCCGACAATCCGTCGATCACCCGGGATGTGTCGGGCGAAGGTGTCCAGCAAGCCCTCTTGAAAATCATGGAAGGCACGGTCGCGTCGGTGCCGCCGCAGGGCGGACGCAAGCACCCGCAGCAAGAATTTCTGCAGGTCGACACGACGAATATCTTATTCGTTTGCGGCGGCGCCTTCGGTGGACTCGAAAAGATCATCTCGACGCGCGGCAAGAGCACGTCGATCGGATTTGGCGCCACGGTCCGATCGCCGGACGATCGCAGGACCGGCGAGATTTTCCGGAAAGTCGAGCCGGAGGATTTGCTGAAATTCGGACTGATCCCGGAATTCGTCGGCAGATTGCCGGTCATCGCAACGCTTGACGATCTCGACGAGGACTCCCTGAAGAGAATCCTGACCGAGCCGAAGAACGCGCTCGTCAAGCAGTATCAGCGCTTGTTCGAAATGGAAAATACCGAACTCACCTTCCAAGAGGAGGCTCTGAAGGCAGTGGCCAAAAAAGCTATCGACAGACGCACTGGCGCGCGTGGATTGCGCTCTATCATGGAAGGCATCCTGCTCGATACAATGTTCGATCTTCCTGGCCTCGACAGCGTCGAGCAGGTCGTCATCGGCCCCGACGTTGTCGAGGGAGACTCCCGTCCCCTCTACATTTACGCCGAACGCAGTGAAAAAACCGGCGCAAGCGCTTGAGCTCGCGCCGGTATGATGCTCCAGTTTCGAGAGGCCCGCCGGGGCGGCCGAGGCCTTCTTGAAACTGAACCGCCGCGCCGCCATCTCTTCGGTGGATTAACAATTCTCGGGATAGGATGATGTGATGACCCAAAAGCGCGAGCCCGCTCGCCCCGGCACGATAGACACCTACCCGGTTCTGCCGCTCCGCGACATCGTGGTTTTTCCGCATATGATCGTGCCGCTTTTCGTCGGCCGCGAGAAATCGATTCGCGCTCTCGAAGAGGTCATGAGGGCCGACAAGCTCATCCTTCTTGCGACGCAGATGACGGCCGCCGATGACGATCCGTCGACGGAAGCGATCTTCGCGACCGGCACGCTCGCTTCGGTCCTTCAGCTCTTGAAGCTTCCCGACGGTACGGTCAAGGTCCTGGTCGAGGGACAGATTCGCGCCAGGGTGCAAGGCTATTCGCGCACCGAGGATTTCTATGAAGCCCGTGCCGAGGCGATCGCCGACGAGCCCTTCGACAAGGTCGAGGTGGAAGCGCTCGCCCGGTCGCTCGTCGCCGAGTTCGAAGGCTACGTCAAGCTCAACAAGAAGATCTCGCCGGAGGTCGTGGTCGCGGTCGCCCAAGTCGACGATTATTCCAAGCTTGCCGACACGGTCGCTTCGCATCTCGCGGTCAAGATAACCGATAAGCAGGCCGTGCTCGATATGGGCTCGATCGCCAAGCGACTCGAAAAGTGCCTGGCGCTAATGGAAACCGAGATTTCGGTTCTGCAAGTGGAAAAGCGCATCCGCACCAGGGTCAAGCGCCAGATGGAGAAGACCCAGCGCGAATACTATCTGAACGAGCAGATGAAAGCGATCCAGAAGGAGCTCGGCGACGAAGACGGCAAGGATGATCTTGGCGAGATCGACGAACGCATAAAGACGACGAAACTGTCCAAGGAGGCGCGCGACAAGGCGACCGCCGAATTGAAAAAATTGCGCCAGATGTCGCCGATGTCGGCGGAAGCGACGGTCGTGCGCAACTATCTCGACTGGCTTTTATCGATTCCCTGGAACAAGCGCTCGAAGATCAAGAAGGACTTGAACATCGCCGAAAACGTCCTCGACAGCGAGCATTTCGGTCTCGAAAAAGTCAAGGAGCGCATCATCGAATATCTTGCGGTGCAGAGCCGCGCGAACAAATTGACGGGGCCCATCCTGTGCCTTGTCGGCCCCCCCGGCGTCGGCAAGACCTCGCTCGGCAAGTCAATCGCCAAGGCCACTGGCCGTGAATTCGTCCGCATGTCGCTTGGCGGCGTGCGGGACGAAGCCGAAATTCGCGGGCACCGGCGCACTTATATCGGGTCGATGCCCGGCAAGATCATCCAGTCGATGCGCAAGGCCAAGAGTTCGAACCCGCTCTTCCTGCTCGACGAAGTCGACAAGATCGGAATGGACTTCCGGGGCGATCCATCGTCGGCGCTGCTTGAGGTTCTCGATCCGGAGCAGAATCATTGCTTCAACGATCACTACCTCGAGGTCGACTATGACTTGTCGAATGTCATGTTCGTCACGACGGCCAATACGTTGAATATTCCCCCGCCACTCATGGAC
>JBAUNU010000085.1:0-4202 GCA_049579405.1 Methylocella sp. | reverse complement strand
CTTTATACTACATGTTATCTCATGAATCGCAGGACACTTGGTTTTTAGTGTCAACTTAAATAATATTGCAATATCGTTATTCATGTACATAGGTGCAACAATGCTTGGTGACGAGCCGAGCTGCTATGGTTGGCATTGGTAATACATGGCCGCATCTTTTGGTCCACGCGATAAGAGAAGGAAGCCGCGAGGCTCACACCAGGCAAAGGTCGCGCTTGTAGTCTTCCGGACCTCGCCTTCATGAACGGCCTCCGTTCCGTTTGTTGAAACATCGTGCCGTTACGATCCGGCGCGGGTCCATTTGGATGCAATGAACAAGCCGGGCGGGACAGCGATCTCAATTCCTAGTGGCTTTGCGGTGAATATTCGAAATGTCACGAAAACGTCGATAATACGGTGCATTTGCTTTTCATTAATTTGACGGTGCCTTAAGTTGCTCAATCTTCATTGACAAAAGATATCCTCATGTCTTCATGCCTGCGCGAGCGCGTTTCTTGGTGCGAGATTGGATCAAGACGGTTTTTGGGCGGCGACACGCGCCTGCCGTTCGCAAGCGACGCGGGCGGATATTCGCCGCCATCATCGTGACGATCGGCATGACCGGCCCCGTGCTTGCGCACGGCATCGCCGGCATCCCGCTCTTTCCAGGCACATTCTCATTCAATGATCCGGAGGTTTCCGACGAATTCGTGTTTTCGCCGTTCTCCACCTTGCAACGGCCCGCACCCGACGGCCATGATGTCGTCGACGAAACCGTCAGCTGGTCGCTCATGCGGCTACTCACGCCGGCCATCGGGATTGGCGCCAATAGCGGATGGATTCATCGGGACTGGGGACAGTTTCAGCGCTCGGGATTCGACACGACAAACCTGACGCTCAAAGCACGTCTTTACAAAAATGATCCCGATGAGAATCTAGTTTCGGCGGGCTTGACCTGGGGGATCGGGGGCACCGGCGCGCAAGGAGTCGGTGCGGCGGTCCCGATACGATCCAACCCGGCATCTTCTTCGGCAAGGGCTTCGGCAATCTTCCCGACAGCCTCGCCTGGCTGCGGCCATTCGCCATCACCGGCGCCGCCGTCATGAAGTTCCCGGCACAGGCCAGCGCGACAGCCTTCGGCATCGATCCAATCCCTAGCGTCCCGGGACCAATTTCGATCCGCGATGTCGATACGCTGCACTGGGGGGTCTCGATTCAATACAGCACCTACTACCTGACCGATAGATTTACCGGCGGCCCCCCGAAGGAAGAGCCGCTCAATCAGTTTGTGCCGCTCGTCGAATTCGCTTTCATCTCGCCGTACGGCCAAACAACTGCTGCCACCATGTATCCGGGACTGGCCTATGTCGCGGATACCTGGCAAGTGTCGGCCCAACTCATTGTGCCGCTCAATCGCCGAGCCGGAGGCGGTATCGGCGCCGGGACTCAGCTCCTTCTGTTCCTCGACGACCTCATGCCGGCGCTGTTTGGCAAGCCACTTTTGAGTGGCGGATTATGAGCGCGCGGTCGCACATTCAGGCTGCGGAACGCGCCGCGGCGCGACAGCCGGGCAGGAGCCGCGCCGCGAAAGGGAGCCGAGGCAGTGAACCCGCGCGCGGCCGGATCAGAACGACAGTATTTCCAATGTTGGTCCCACTCCCCGACAAAGATTTCTATTGTCATCGGACGTTGGTCCCTTGGCCGTCGCGTTTGCGGGTGCCTTCCAATCCAAATTCGAAGCTACTTTTTTGAGTTTGCTTATGTTGTAGCCTATGCTACATCTTATGCCATAGGGAGCCATGCTGCGCGGGTTCATGTCGAAGTGCGAAATGCCGGAAGATGCGAAGATGCGATGGCGTAAGAAGGATATTGTTCGCCGGTGCGTCCGCCTGTCTTGGCCTCTGCCGAGGCTAGTGATGCCCTTGCTCGCCGCCGTGACTGCAATGTCGGGGCCGGCTTACGCGGCGGACCTCGCCGCGCCGCCGCCCGCCTTTACTTGGACTGGACTTTATCTCGGCGCGAATGCGGGCGCTTGGTTTGCTCCGGCCAACCCCGCCTTTCAATCGCAAGGGTTCGGCTCGAGCGCCTTCGATCTTCCCGCCAATGGCGGCGCGCAAGCGGGCTTCACCGGCGGTTTCCAAGCCGGTTACAATTACCAGATCGGCTCGCTCGTGCCCGGCTTCGAAACGGACTTAAACTATCTCGGCAATTGCCGCAAAGGCACCTTCGCCGCTCCCCCGGCCTATGCGCCGTTGGGCATCGGCTCGTACACCCTGTCGGGTGGCTGCTCGTTTTATTTCGGCACGATGCGCGGGCGCCTCGGCTATGCCTTCGACCGCGCCCTCCTCTATGCGACGGCAGGCATCGCCTATGGCGGCAATCGCGATCCCGGCGTCATCGCTCTCAATCCGCCCGCTCCCGGCAATTATTTCGCCGCCGGCGCGTCGCACTCCGCCCGTACGAAATACGTGTTCGGCGCCGGCCTCGAATATGCCTTGAGCGATCATTGGTTCGCGAGGGCGGAATATCTCTATGTCAATCTCGGCCGCATCGATCAGTTTTTCGAAAACGGCGCAGGGCTAGGCTTCACGTCGAGCCAATTCAATCAAAATCACATCTTCCGGATGGGCTTGGACTACAGGTTCGACGCCGGCGCATCCGCCGCCGAACCGCCAGCAGCAGGGGGCGGACCGGGCGAAACGCCTTCGGCCGCCGAGCAATATAGCGCGCATGGCCAAGTCACCTGGGTCCCGCAAGGCTATCCGGGTTTCCGGGCGGCCTATTCCGGACCGGAGAGCTTGCCGCCACGGGCCCACGTTGAGGAAACCCTAACCGCAGACGCCTATTTGGGTCTGGGTCTTTGGAAAGGCGCGGCCATTTACTTCAATTCCGAAATTGATCAAGGTTTTGCGGTCGGCAACACGTTTGGCGTCGCGGGGTTCCCGAACGGTTTTGGCTTCAAAGTCGGCAGGACCGAGCCCTACGAGCGCAACCAGCGCCTTTTCGTGCGCCAGGTCATCGGGCTTGGCGGCGAAACGGAACAAATGGACGCGGGGCCGATTCAGTTGGCGGGGCCAGTCGATTCAAACCGCCTGACCTTCACCGTCGGCAAATATGCAATCTTTGACATATTCGACGACAATAAGTACGCGCACGATCCAATAAACACGTTCCTGAACTGGACGATCGAAGACATGGGCGCGTTCGATGATGCTGGTGATTCCTGGAGCTTCACCTATGGCGCGACGGCTGAATGGAAACAGGATTGGTGGACCGCCCGGGCGGGTGTCTTTCAGTTGTCACTCACACCAGGCAGCAGTGAAATCGACCCTATCCTTTTCCGGCAGTTTCAGCCAGTCGTGGAATTCGAGGAACGTCACACGATCCTGGAACAGCCGGGCAAGCTCAAATTTCTCTTCTACGCCAACGACGGCTTTATGGGGAGCTTCAACCAGGCTGTGGCCGAAGCGCAGGCCATGGGGGTAACGCCCGATATTTCCACCGTGCGTGCGCGGCGCGTCAAGGTGGGGGGCGGTCTTAATCTGGAACAGCAGATCACGCCGAGCCTT
Source organism: Methylocella sp. (assembly GCA_049579405.1). Classification (GTDB taxonomy): domain Bacteria; phylum Pseudomonadota; class Alphaproteobacteria; order Rhizobiales; family Beijerinckiaceae; genus Methylocapsa. The sequence continues at coordinate 654 of JBAUNU010000085.1, read as the reverse complement.
GGGCTGTTCGCGCGGTTCAGCATGTCCACCGGGCAATATGAAACTTTCGATTTCACGGAAGTCGAGCGGTCCTTATCAGGCGGTCTCTCGGTCAGCGGCGATCTTTGGGGGCGCGACAAGGACCAGATCGGCATCGGCGGGGTGCTAAACGGCATCTCCAACGCCCATGCGAATTATCTCGCCGCTGGCGGCACCGGCATTATCCTCGGCGATGGGGCACTTTCCTACTCAGGCGAGCGCATTCTTGAAACATACTACAAATTCGGCATCGCCGACGGAGTCCACGTCACCGCCGATTATCAATTTGTCGACAATCCCGGCTATAATCTTGCCCGCGGCCCGGTGTCGCTTTTCGCCTTGCGGTTCCACGCCGAATTCTGACTCGGCTTGCAAATCGGTCATAAATCTGACGGCATATCGCCACTATACCCCAGCCGAAGCCTTTCTCTAAACTTCGTCATCCAAATGAAGCTCTTATGGAACGCGACGAACCTACCCCGGAACCCGGGAGGAAGACCGCACCCGGCGGGATTTCCGGCGTGTCCCGGCCGCGGCAGGTTACCGTCCTTTTCCTTTTCGTCCTCGCCGCCATCGCCTTGGCCGTCTATTTGATCGGTCCTGCCGGATATCGCGCGATTATGCCGAAGCCTGCCT
>JBAUNU010000084.1:0-4263 GCA_049579405.1 Methylocella sp. | reverse complement strand
ACCGCGGGGTTTGGCGCGCAAAGCCCGAGCCCCCGCCGCCCAAGGGCGAGGGCCGCGGCCATGAATCGCGTGTCCGCGCAGATCATGCCTGGCTCGGCGAACGCGCTTTTGCTTCAGGCGAATTTGTGTCGTCCTCCGGGGCTTTCCCGGCGCCATTCGCAAGTTCGTCGACGAGTGTATTAAAATCGCGTGCCTCGCGAAAATTGCGATAGACCGAGGCGAAGCGGACATAAGCGACGCTGTCGAGCCCGCGAAGACCTTCCATCACGAGCTCGCCGATCCGGTCGCTTGGAATTTCGCTATCGCCCTGACTCTCGAGCTGGCGCACGAGTCCGTTCACCATCCGCTCGACGCGATCGGGCTCGACGGGCCGCTTGCGCAAGGCGATTTCGAGCGAGCGCATAAGTTTTTCGCGATCGAAGGGCACCCGCCGGCCGGATTTCTTCAAGACCACCAGTTCGCGCAATTGGACGCGCTCGAACGTCGTGAACCGGCCACCGCAATCGGGACAGATCCGGCGGCGGCGAATGGCCGATGCATCGTCGGCCGGGCGAGAGTCCTTCACCTGGGTTTCGAGACTGCCGCAATAAGGGCACCGCATGGCGGACCGGCCTCAAAGCATCAAAACGAACCTCGGTTTCAATCAATAAACCGGGAATCGCCCCGTCAATTCGCGCGCGCCTGCCTTGACTTTGGCTTCGACATCCGCATTGCCTGCGTCGCCGTGCTTGGCCAGGCCGTCCAAGGTTTCGGCGATCAGCTCGCCGACCTTTTTGAATTCGGCGATGCCGAAACCGCGGGAGGTCGCGGCTGGCGATCCGAGGCGAATGCCGGAGGTCACCATGGGGCTCGCGGTATCGAAAGGCACGCCGTTTTTGTTGCAGGTGATCCCGGCGCGCCCGAGCGCCGCTTCCGCCGCCTTGCCGGTGAGGTTTTTTGCCCGCAGATCGACCAGCATCAGATGATTATCGGTGCCGCCGGTGGTAATCGCGTAACCGCGCTCACCGAGCGTCGCGGCGAGCGCCTTGGCGTTGTCGGCGACCTGCCTCGCATGAAGCTTGAATTCGGGCTTGAGGGCTTCGCCGAAGGCCACCGCCTTGGCCGCGATCACATGCATCAGAGGGCCGCCCTGAAGACCCGGAAATATCGCCGAATTGATTTTTTTGGCGATCGCCTCGTCATTGGTGAGAAGCAGTCCTCCGCGCGGCCCGCGAAGAGTCTTGTGGGTCGTCGAGGTGACGACATGGGCATGCGGAAATGGCGAAGGATGCACGCCGCCCGCGACAAGGCCCGCGAAATGCGCCATGTCGACGAAAAAATAAGCGCCAACCGAATCCGCGATCGCCCGGAACCCCGCAAAATCCCAATAGCGCGGATAGCCGGAGCCGCCGGCGATGATGAGCTTCGGCTTGTGCTCGGCGGCGAGCCGCGCCACCGCGTCCATGTCGATTCGATGGTCGTCGCGCCGAACCCCATAGGCAACCGGCCTGAACCATTTTCCGGAGACGTTTACCGGCGAGCCATGGGTGAGATGGCCGCCCGCGGCAAGGTCGAGCCCCATAAAACGATCGCCCGGCTGCAATAGCGCGAGAAACACCGCCTGGTTCGCCTGGCTGCCGGAATGCGGCTGCACATTCGCGAATTTGCAGTCGAAGAGCCGGGTGACGCGCTCGATCGCCAGGTTTTCGGCGATATCCACGAATTGGCAGCCGCCATAATAGCGCCGGCCCGGATAGCCTTCCGCATATTTGTTGGTCAAAACCGAGCCCTGGGCCTCGAGCACGGCCTTGGAGACGATGTTTTCCGAGGCGATCAGCTCGATTTCATCCCGCTGGCGGCCGAGCTCAAGCTCGATTGCCTCGGCGATTTCGGGATCTGCATCGGCGAGCCGCGCCGCGAAAAAGGAGTTTTGCGCGGTGCGGCTGACGACGGTTTGGCTCATGCTGAAAGTTCCTGCGATGGCGGACCAGGCGCGGGGCCGAGAAACACCGGTGCCCGGCACGAGGGATGACGAAAAGACTTGGATAGCATGTCGTTTTGTCCGCGTGAAGCCGCTGGCAGAGCATGGCCGTCGACCCATCCTGGAGTGCGTTTGCAACGCGGGGGAATTGAGCGCGCGTGCGGTTCTCGCGATAGGGTTTTTGCTTTTGCCCATCATGGCGCGCCTAGCCGATTCCGGCCGCAACCGGCCATTTTGGCGGCTTTGCTGGACCAGCCCGTTTTAGCAAGTTGTAGACTTCCTTAAGAACATACTGCAACTTATTGATATTTAGCAGTCACTTTTCCATCTCATGTTTCCATGCGGTGGGGATGCGCGCGAACCGGCGGCGGCCATGGATGAGGCCGCCGGGCTGCCCCGCTTACCGCGGGGAAACCGCGCCCGGGCGGAGCTGGAAGGCTCGGCTAATGGCGCGAGGGGACGGCTACGATTTTCGAATCGACGGTTTTTCGCCGAGCACAGCCTGGCGTCCAATGGGCGACCGTTAGCTACTAATAGGAAGCGGGTCGTCCTGTTCAGATTGGACGACCATTTCGACCGGGATCACTGGGACTGATGGGCCTGGCGCAAGATTTCCGGAATCTGGCAGGCTGCATCGGAGCGCATATACCCTTCGACTTTCAAAGACGAAACTCTTGGAGGCGTGGCCATATCGATAGACCAACTCTAATGTTCCCCGGTTTAAGCCCGGTTTGGATAAACGTCCTCGTGCGTAGAAATTAAATCGCACGTCCGTCATGCCGCCTTTAGGTATAATGCCGGGCACATAATTAGGCTTGTCACTACGGTTTACCCGGTCGTCGATAACCGCCTTAGTAGAAATAATCAGATATTTGAGCGGGTATTCAGAGGTATTACAAATCTTCACTCTAAGCTGATACTCGGCTTTCTCGTTTGTCTCGTCTCTGATTAATACTGCGGCTCTAGGAGCGAGCTGATAGTGGATCGCGGCGTTCTCTTGTTCGACTTGTCTTCGACGATCCGTGATGCGGTCGACGATATAAATTATAGACGTGACAATGTGCAGAACGGCAGCGACAACAAATAGGGCAATGAGCGTACTCTCAAGACCATCCAATTCTTTGAATCGCGCGACAACGCCCGCAGCTACGCCACCGAGCGTCGCAAGAGGTAGGCCCAAATAGGAAAGGACGGTAACCGCCGCACTTGCGACTTCCAAGATACGAGAGAGGCGAATAGACATTAGCGGATCATAAGCGGTGCAATGTCCGCATTGGTCACGGCTCCTCGGAAACCTTTACCGTGGTGCATTATTCAACCCCGGCCGTAAACGACGGAATATTCTTGCACCGGACCGACGAGACCAAGCGGCAGCGGCTCGGGCATCCGACATCCTCGATTCCATCAGCGAACCATACATCGGGGATGACTTCCCGCAAACCAGCTACGGCATCGAGGCGCCGCCGCGGCGCTTCTCGAATTGCACCAAAAGATCGATCAATCTTACATGATCGAAGAAGGGGCCGCTGTCTGATGCCTTGTAAGGTTTTTGGCCACAATCGTACCAAAATGTTTCACGTGAAACATTTTGGTACGTGTCATAATAGTGGGAGGGAGATACATTTATACCATTTTTGTAGACGATCGCCATGTCTCCCCTCTCTACATCTAGGTCAATGCAACACCACGCCACTCCCCAAAATCTAGGGCACAAAAATCCGCAATAAAAATCCGCACAAAAATCAGCGCAAACACCGGCAAAAACACCGCGTAAATCGGCAGCAAAAGCGCGTTGCATACCGCATCGTAAAATAGGCCACGGAGGGCGAGCTGCCGTTCGTTCTCGACGTGCCGCTTTCGAACGTGCCTCTTTCGAACGTCTCGACATACCGCGAGCCGCCTTTCGAGGGCGAGGCGCCGTCCGCATCGTGGGCAGAGGCCGAGGCGCCTTCTGAGATCGCCGCGCTATACTTGCGCGTTAGTAACCATATCAATGACTTATGGCGGGGGCGGGGGAAGGGGCTACGCGGCTAGTTCGATAAGGGCTCACTATTGGACCTCGCTGGGGCAGACAACCTTCCCGATTTACAAATTGTTTTGGTGCTGCATTTTTAAGCATCGTTTGTGCTTTCGATCCGCGGCAAGTGCCCAACTTCGGGACAATCTCTTTCATGCTTGTGCCATATGGTCACATTCGCGACGATCTCCGCACCGCTGTACTTTTGAAAAGGTTTAAACGCGCAGATTTTTACATTTTAACTACTCTAATTTAAAAACATAATCCTTGCGTTCTAAACTTCTAT
>JBAUNU010000083.1:0-1778 GCA_049579405.1 Methylocella sp. | reverse complement strand
CCCAGGGGCGGCGCCCGCCGCCGCCCCTGGCACGCCAGTCGAGCCCCCGGCGAAGGAGCCTGAATCTCTGGCGCATATAACGGATGCCTTGCTGCCTTCGGCCTTGCCGCGCGATTTGTCGCCTTGGGGCATGTTTCTCAGCGCTGACCCGATCGTAAAAATCGTGATGGTGGGGCTTGCGTTTGCCTCGCTCGCGACCTGGACCGTTTGGCTCGCGAAAACGATTGAACTCTGGAACGCCAGGCGCGCGGCGCGGCGCGGCCTCGAGATGCTCGCGAGCGCGAAAAGCCTGCGCGCGGCCGAAAAGGACCTTGCGCAAACACCTTCTCCAGTGGCGCGCTTCATTGCGGCAGCAGCTGGCGAAGCCGATCGCTCCGATGGCCTTGCGCCGGAAGGCGTCAAGGACCGCGCCGCCATCTTGCTTTCCCGCATCGAAGCGCAAGTAGGACGGGCGATCACACGCGGAACCGGAGTTCTCGCCACGATTGGCGCCACGGCACCCTTTGTCGGTTTGTTTGGAACGGTCTGGGGGATCATGCACAGTTTTATTGGGATATCGAAAACCAATACAACCAATCTCGCGGCGGTGGCGCCGGGCATCGCCGAGGCCCTGCTTGCGACGGCCATGGGGCTTTTCGCGGCCATTCCCGCCGTGGTGATGTATAATGCTTTCGCCCGCGCCATCACGGGCTATCGGGCGCAGCTCGGCGACGCGGCGGCGGAAGTTCTTCGCCACTTGTCCCGCGATCTCGACCGCGACGCCGCACCGCGCCAAAAGGAAGATGCGGCCGTCGTTTCCCTGCGCCGGCCGGCGGAGTAAGCGCAGATGGCCATTCGACTCTCTCCGCAAGAGGACGTTCTCGATGAACTCCACGAGATCAATGTGGTGCCGTTCATCGACGTCATTTTGGTTCTGTTAATCATTTTCATGGTGGCGGCGCCGCTCTCCACGGTCGATGTCAATGTCGATCTCCCGGCGTCCACCGCCAACCCCGCGCCGCGCCCCGATAAGGCGCTGTTCTTGACGCTTGCACCGGACCTTACCCTGGCGCTCGGCGAATCTCCCATCGCGCGAGGCAATTTGGCTAATGCCCTCGACGCGGAGACGCAAGGCGACAAGGAACAACGAATCTTCGTCCGCGCCGACCGCGCGGTCCCTTATGGCGAGGTCATGGAGTTGATGAATCTCCTGCGCGGCGCCGGCTATTTGAAGATCGGGCTTGTCGGTATGGAAGCCGCCCCCGGCGTCCCGGACGCGACGCGCGAACCCGCGCGCGCGGCCACGGAGACGAAATCCCCCGAGGCCAGGCCGCCGGAGATCAAGCCATGACGGCGGCGATACTCCCGGCGGACGACAAGGACTCGCTAAGGCGATGGATGTTTGCCGCCTCCGTGGTCGTCCTTCTCCATGGAGCGATCGTGTTTTTGCTTATGCATGTACGTGACACGAGCTTAGCCGGAGCGCCGCCGGCGGCGATTATGATCGAGCTTGCGCCTGTGGACGTCGCGCCTCCGGCGGAGACGCCCCCGGAGGTCACCCTAGGACCACAAATGAGGCAGGCCGAGCCCGAGGAAGTCAAACCGCCGCAGACGATGGCGGTTCCGGAGCTGCCTCCGGCGCCGAAACCCGCGGTGGTTTTGATGACCCCGCCGAGGGCAAAACCGAAGCCAAAGCCGAAAAAAATCGTCAAGGAAACACCGAAGCCGGTGGTGAAACGGTCACGCGAGCCGCCCGCGCCGCAGACCAGCGCGCCGCGCGCGGCAACTGCATCCAAAGC
>JBAUNU010000082.1:0-4260 GCA_049579405.1 Methylocella sp. | reverse complement strand
CTATGCGGCCGTGGGCGACCTTGTGCCGCTGGCGCTGGAGGCGGTGCGCAAGGGCGGCCGCGTGGTTTGCGCGGGCATCCATATGAGCGACATCCCGCGCTTTCCCTATCGGCTGCTCTGGGACGAGCGGCAGCTTGTGTCGGTCGCCAATCTCACGCGGCAGGATGGACTCGATTTCCTGCGTCTGGTCCCGGAGATCGGCATCGTCACCAAGACCACGCGCTACCCGCTCAGCCAGGCCAACCAGGCCCTTGCCGATCTCCGCGCGGGCCGGTTTGAAGGCGCCGCCGTTCTCGTGCCCTGATATTCCTCACCGGATGGCTCCTCGGAACCCGCGCATCCAGCGATATGTAAGAAAACAACCCTGATCCGAAAAAGCGCCCCACGCAAATCTCCAACGATCGGTGATACAAAAGTGAATCATGAAATTCCCGCCAGGCGAGCGGTTTTTCAGCAGACGCCGAGGGATGGATCGGGATATCGCTGGCCGCCATCCGATGAGATGCCGGGCCGGGCTAGAGTTGCATCGCCCTCGTCTTTTCCGTGTGGCGGGATCGGATGCAAGCGGGAGAGCCCGAAGCGGGATGCCGATTGAAATTTCCGCGATTCTGCGCCATCTTCTATAGAGCGCCTGGCCAGTTGGCTGCGCTTGAGGAGGATCGCTGATACAAGCAATGCTTGCAGAAGCGGCGTCTTGGCCGCTCCAAGCTTACTGGGCAGCCTGGCCCGCCTATACAAAGGCGCTTCAGGACGCGGGGGTGATGGTTGCGGCCCTATTGGGCGCTCGCAGCGCATCTCCTCCGGCTGACGAAGCGGCAATGGCCTACAGCCGCGCGATCGAGCTCTGCGAGGACGAGGCAATGCGGGAGTTTTTGGCGCGAAAGGCGGCCGGGGCCACGCCCAAAATGGAGGGGCAGAGCAAAACGGACGAATAAATCTTAAAGTGAGGCCGTGTTTTTGGCGACCGACGAATCGACGAGCACACGTTTAATATTTTTCGCGCGGGTTTTTTTTGTGGGGCGGAAGCCGTGTAGATACTCATTTAACTACCTCGGAATCGGCATCCAGCGTCAATAGCGGGCAACCAGGCCTGGCACTTTGCATTCAACCCCTTGATTAGTGACGGTCTTAACGGCCGTTTCTATTTTTCCTTGTAACGTGCCCCCAAGCATTGCGCCTTCCGCGATAGCGCCCCCGGGAACATCAATCTTCGTAGTCAGGTGAATATCACGCGATCTCACTTCGATTTGATGCGTCAATTTCCAGAACAGGCCTACGCTTAGGCCATCGTACCCGTGCCGGCCTTCCATTCTCGCCCAAGTAGTGCTGAATGTGGGCTTTAAGGCGTCTGAAATTCCGTTCATTACGGATTCGGGTGCAGCACCTGCGATATTGCACTCGAAGCTAATTTGAGTTGCTTGCTGCCCTATTGGAAGAAATATTGCCGGAAGAGCAACGCTTTGGTCATTCTTCGGTTGATCAAGGTATGCCGTAATATCAGAACGTAATTTTTCATTAGAAATTAATTTCGTTTCAAGCAAAAAACGTAAATTTGCGGCCGCTTGGTTTGGGGTCGTCTTGATCATTTCCAAAATGCGTAGGGACTCGGCCTTAGCTTCTTCTATTTTGCGTTGCGACGCTCCTCCAAAATAGGTGACCGCCGCATTTCCTAATGCTGCCAGAGTTGCACCCACAACAGCCAACACTAACGGACTGCTCCAGCGTGACCGACGCTGCTCATTATAGCGCAGATCTAGTTCTTTTTCCTTGAGAGAAAATTCCTTATTCCGAAGCTCGATATCAGCCTGCCACTTTTCGCGTTCAAAGTTCAAGTCAGCTTCGCTCATGCGGAGGTTCTGAAATTGCTGCCTGATGGAATCAGAAGTGGATGCCTAAATTCTTGTGAAAGAACGAATTATCGCCTCCCAAAATCTGATCAGGATTTCGGACCACCGAATTAGGCCCTCCGAAGACCTGGCCAGGGTTATTGATGACGGAGTTCGGTCCGCCGGCGAGCTGACCAGGGTTATTAAACACTGAATTAGGCCCTCCAAACACCTGTGCCGGCCGATTGAGAACTGAGTTCGGTCCGCCAGCCACGCCTCTCCAAGCATCGCGCACTAAAACCACGATCGTATTGTTTTCACCGAAGCAACCGCGCCCTCCAATCCCTACGGATACACACTTCTGCAATTCATTCGTCGTCAGTTGCCCGGCCACGCAACCTGCCATCGCGTATGGTTGCATGCCCGTCGCCACCGCACAGTTGGCGAAGACCTGCTGTTCGGGCGTTAGATTCTGTCCCCCTGCGCATAACGCGGCGCCCCAAAAATTGGTGGGATTGCGCGCTACACAAGCAGCTACGCGTTGGGCTTGCGGATCTAGGTATCGCAGCCCGGCGCAAGCTGCCGCTGCACCCAAATTGCCTCCTGACTGTTGAGCACAACCGGCGAGTCGTAATCCAATCGGTGACAGGTTCATTCCTGCCATACAGAAAGCGGCGCCCCCCAGACCATTGCTGCCCGCGATGCAGTTCGCGACTTGCCGCTGTTGGTCGGTCATCATTTGGCTGACCCAGCAGGTGGAAAATGTATTGATATCGGCTACTTGATCGCTGCAATTTGCTGCCGCTTCCGCTGGGTTATCCTGCGGCCAGGCGACCTGTGGCATTACAATCAATCCGGTAAGCAGCGAGACCAAAAGAAAAATTCGTTGGCTGGTTACATCACCACAAAATAAAGGCAATCGCCTCGATTTGGGCTGCCGAATGCTCATCAGAAACTCTCCTCCCGAGACAGTCCAAGATTGAACCCTCGGCGCGACAATGTCTCAAGAGACTTACGTACCGCCCTTTGCGGACCCAGCCGCAGGCGGACACCGCCCAAAACACCCCGATTGAAATCTCCGCGATTCTGCGCCATCTTTACATTATGCTCGGCCGGTCGGCAGGGCTTGAGGAGGATCGACCCACTGATACAAGCGAATCTTGCGGAAGCGGCGCCTTGGCCGCTCCACCCGGTTCCCGGTTCGCCTGGACCCGAAGCCGGTACACTCGTGCGGACAGTCTTGACCTGTCTCGATGATTCCAAAGCCGAAGACATCGTCTCAATCGACCTGCGCGGCAAAACCATTCTCGCCGACGTCATGATCATCGCGACCGGCCGCTCCAACATTCACGTCGGGGCGATCGCCGAGCACCTTATCGGTGCGTTGAAGGGCAGTGGCCATAAACCGCCGCGCGTCGAAGGTTTGCGGAACTGTGATTGGGTTCTGGTGGATGGCGCCGACATCATCATCCACATCTTCCGGCCCGAGGTGAGGCAGTTTTACAATCTCGAAAAAATGTGGAGCATCGACCGGCCGGGCGAGCGCCGCCTAGGCTAGACTAACGCAGCCCTTCGCCCACGCTCTCCTTAGGGGCGTTGGCTTGGCCGCATCAATTGGTGCGAATCATGGCTGCCGAACAGATGGTCTGTGACGATTCTCTCCGGCCACCCCGGTCATCACGATAAATTCGCGAACTTGCCGGTGTCTGCCGCGGCGGCGCCATTTTCCTCTGCTGGATGGCGTGATGGGATTGATTCCCGCGGCCAGCCCAACCGGCCGCCAGGCATCAGGCATAAGGAGATTCGCGGTTCGAGTGCGGCCCGGCGCGATTGCTTCAGCGGAAGCGGCAAGCCGCCGCATCGCGCTCGCATTATGTCTTGTCCTATGTCTTGCCCTCTTTGTGGCGGCTTGCCTTGCGGCCCAATCCGTTCAGCCGGCGGCGCCGGATGGGGATGAGAAAGGCGAGCTGAGCGGACGCCGGCTCGAACTGCAGGGCATGGAAGACACGCTCGAGGCGTCGCAAGATCAGCGGCGCCGGATCGAAGCCGAGATCGCATCGATCCGCGCGGACCGGGCGAAGCTAACCGCGGCGCTTCTCGACGCGACCCAAATTGTCAACGCGAGCGAACGCAAGATCGGCGCAACGGAGGCAAGGCTCGACTCTCTGACCGGGGCGGAGGACGCGATCAAGCGTTCGCTTGCGAGCCGCCGTGCGGTCATTGCCGAGATCCTCGCCTCCTTGCAGCGGATGGGGCGCAAGCCGCCGCCGGCGCTTCTGGTCGCGCCGGAAGACATGCTTGCCGCGATCAGAACCTCCATGTTGCTCGGTTCGGTCCTGCCGCAGATGCACGGCGAAACCGAAGCGCTTGCCTCGGACCTTTCGGATCTCGTGCGGTTGCGGCAATCGATCGCGGCCGAGCGCGAGACGCTCGC
>JBAUNU010000081.1:0-2249 GCA_049579405.1 Methylocella sp. | reverse complement strand
CGATCCGGGTGAAGTCGCGAAACCCCCCGGCGGAAAATTTTATGACTTCGGACCGCGTGACTTCCTCGAGATCGGCGGCGGTGCCGACAATGTTGTAGGCGATGAGATGCGGCACATGGCTGGTGATCGCGAGCACCAGATCGTGATGGGATGGCTGCATGACTTCGACATTCGCGCCGGCACCGGTCCAAAACGCCGCGAGCCTTGCCACCGGCTTGGGATCGGTCCCATCCGGCGGCGTCAATATGGTCCAGCGATTCAGAAAAAGCGTCGAAAACCCTGCCTCCGGCCCCGATTCCTCAGTTCCAGCCACGGGATGCGCGGGGACAAAATGGACCGTGGCGGGCAGACGCGGCGCGACCGCCTTGATGATCGAGGCCTTGACCGACCCAACATCGGACACGATCGCGCCGGGCTTAAGGCGCGGCCCGATTTCCGCTGCGATTGCGCCCATGACGCCCACGGGAGCGCAGAGTATGACGAGATCGGCCGCCTCGACCGCGGCAGCCGCCGTCTCCCCGATGTGATCGGCGAGCGCGAGCTCGGTCACTCTTGCGCGAACGGCGCTTGATGAGTCCATGGCACTGATCTCGCGCGCAAGCCCCTTGCGCCGGCAGACCCGCGCCAGGGACGAGCCGATCAGGCCCATGCCGATGAGGGCGAGGCGTTGGAACAAAGGCTCGCTCAAGGGGCCTCCAAGACCGTCAGGCACGCGCGGGGCCTTCAGGCTTGACGAGGTCCCTGAAGGCCTCGGCAACGAGACGGTTCGCTACCTCCGTGCCGACCGTGAGCCGCAGGCAATGCGGCAGCCCGTAGGCCCCGACAGCGCGCAGGATCAAACCCCGGTCCAAGAGGAAGCGGTCCGCTGCCCGCGCTTGCGTCTCGCCATCGAAATGCAAAAGCAAGAAGTTGCAAACGCTTGGCGTGACCTTGATCCCTAGCGCGGAGATTTCTTGTGTCAGCCAAGAGCGCCACGTCTCGTTATGGGCGACGGCCTTGCCGATATGGCTGGTGTCGTCCAGCGCCGCCACCCCGGCCGCCATGGCCGCGCCATTGGTGTTGAAGGGCCCCCGAATACGATTGATCGCGCCGCACACATCGGGCGGCGCATAACACCAGCCGAGCCTGATCCCGGCAAGACCGTAAATCTTCGAGAAAGTGCGCGTCATCACCACATTGTCGCGGGCCGAGACAAGCTCGAGGCCGGACGAATAATCGGCACGCGTCACATATTCGGCATAGGCCGCGTCGAGCACAAGGAGGACATGAGGGGGCAGGTTTTGGGCGAGCCGCTTCACCTCGGCAAAAGGCAGATAGGTGCCGGTCGGATTGTTGGGATTGGCGAGGAAGACCATCTTGGTCCTCGGGCCAACCTTGGCGAGGATATTATCGACGCTGGCAGTCAGATTCGTCTCTTCCGCCACGGCTGGAATCCCGCCTGCCGCGAGAATGGCGATCTTGTAGACGAGAAAACCATGCCGCGTAAAAATGCCTTCGTCGCCCGGACCTATGTAGGCGGCGGCGAGGAGGTGAAGGATTTCGTCCGAGCCCGTGCCGCAGACGATTTTGGCCGGATCGAGCCCGTGTTTTGCGCCAAGCGCTTCGCGCAAGGCCGTGGCGGCGCCGTCCGGATAATCCTGGAGACGATCGGCAAACGCGCGAACAGCTTCCCGCGCGCGCGGAGACGGACCGAGCGGCGTCTCATTCGCGGAAAGCTTAAATACCTTGGGCGAGCCCGGCGCGGCGCTTTCGCCTGGAACATAAGGGTCGATGCCGGAAATAGCCGGGCGCGCGCGCGGCCTTGCCTCGGCTCCGGACATCGCGATTTTTGTCATATAAGGAAACTCCGGAACAAATCATTGGGCCGCCAGGTTTTGGACCCCGCTCAAATCGAAGCGCGCCGCGTGGCTGCCGATTTCGGCGATCCGTGGTCCGGCCGCGCCGGCGCTACCAAGGGTTTCGCGCAAATCGCCGAGCCCGGCCTCCGTCGCAATCATCAAGGAACGCCCGGATCCATCTTTAAATTGACCGAGAATCTCAAGTTCGCGCGGGCCGAGGCTGCGTGTCAAATCGCGCCCGCCATGGGCGATCGTCACGTCGTAGAGAACGACATCGCGCGCCGCCGCCTCGGCGAGAGGATGGGCGATGACGAACACGGGCATTCCGGCCGGATGATCCGGGCGCTCGACGAAGGGCAGCCTGGCGATGATCTTGGGGTCATCCGGCGCGGCGAGCGCGCGCCACCACGG
>JBAUNU010000080.1:0-5043 GCA_049579405.1 Methylocella sp. | reverse complement strand
ATCCGGATTCGGTGTTATATTTCACGTTGCCAATGGCGAGCGGTCCAATCCCGAGAACGCCGCCGCCCAGTTCGGCACCGTTCGCCATGGGATCGAGCCCTTCGATCCCCGCCGGTGGCACCGCGTTGACGTCGGCCGCCACGAGCAGGGATTTGGCCGCCGCAAGCATGGTTGCCGAGAGAAGTTGCACGCCTGCGGCGGCAGCGCAAAGCGCAACTTCCTTGGCGGCCAGCGCCGCGGATATCTCCTCCGGCGTTTTTGCTTGGACGGCGCGGACATCAAGGCCAAATCTCTGCTTGATCTCGTCCGCCTTGGCGTTCACACGGCTCAACTCGCGTCCGGCGAGCGTCACGTCGGCGCCCTCCATTGCCGCGATAACGCCGGATGTGTAGCCGACCGGGCCGGTCGCTCCGAAGATCAGGATTTTTGTCTGCCCCAGCGCCTTAGCGTTCTTTTGCTTCAGGATTTTCTCCACGCACGCCATCATGGCAGCGGCCGTCGTAAACGACCCAGCCGGGTCGGCGAAGCAAGAGATCTCGAACGGCTTCAAAAGCGTCTTGCGCAGGTGCTCGAGCATGTCGAGCGCGAGCACGGCATCCTTGCCGCCGATGAAAATGCCGGTTCGGACTGCATCCCTGGGGGAGCGCGAAAACATGGCGTCCTGCACCAACGGCGTAATGTCGTCGAGAGTGAGCCCGGCATAGGGAGTGACGGAATCAAATCCGGCGTCGAGCGCCATGTTCACGTCGAAAGGGCTCATATGCCGGAGCGGTGTGAGCATGTGCAGAATATTCTTTGTGGCCACGTGTCCTCCCCATTTTATTTTCGCTGCTTGATGCCGCTGCTTGATGCCGCTACTTGATAATAGCGAAGGTTTCCCCCTCGACGAGCGCGCCGTGATTAACTCCTTCGCAGATAGCCATGTCTAGCCCCCACGCGGCGGCTTTCTCCTGGGTGAGATCGCACAAACGCCGCGCCTCCTTTGCCTCCGGGGCGAACGCAAATCCGGTCGGCCCCCAGGACGATTGGCCGATTCCTCTCGCGCCATGCCGTCGAAGGTCCTCCATCATCCGCGCCACGGCGGCGCTCGCGTAGCACGCGCCGCCTTGGGCAGGGGCGAAATAGTCTCCGGCGATCTCCTGGAGACGCGCGATCGCATCGCCGAACGAACCGATATCGTGTTCGGCAAGTGCCGGCAACGCCTTGACGAGAACGAGGCGGCAGATTTCTGCGGCCGAGGCGGCTTCGAAAGCCGCCAGGCGCGCGAAGGCGGTTTGTTCGTCGCGGCCATGCAAGCCTTTGGTTCGCGGGTCGAGGACGACAATCACCCGCCATTCCGGCGGAAATTCCATGCGCGCGACGACCGGCGGCGTTGCGGTCTGGGCGCCACGCCCTCCATCGACAATTAAGCCGCCGTGCTCGAAAAGACCCACGCCAATCCCGGAACGCGCGCCTCGCCGCAGCAGGAGCGCATCGCTCGACTCATCCGCCGGGATACCTTCGAGATGCCGCAGGGCAGCGGCGATGCCAAGCGCGAGTTGGGTCCCGGAGCCGAGGCCCGCATGCGCGGGAATGGCTTCGTGAATAGTCAAGCGATAGGCCGGGGTCAGGCCGAAGTGGCGCGCGAGAAATGCGAGATGCCGCGCTGCGCGCTGTGTCTCCAATCCATCGACCGCCGGCGCCGGGGCGCGGCGGATGGTCAGGCGGGTCGCTGGGCGGTCGATCGCAAGCCCGACGCCCCCGAAACGGCGGCCAAGTCCGCCATTCATATCGAGAAATCCGAGGTGAAGGCGCGCTGCGGCCGTCACGGTGACGTTGTCGAACATGACCCATCCTTTCTGGAGCATCTTCCCCGCCTCTTGCCGAAGGCGCTCGCGTCATGGAGCATGACCGTCGAAAAGTCGCGGACTTTCTGGACAATGCCATGCCGCGGGCAAAAAGCTGAAAGCGCGGATTGTTTCCCGTGAACCAATCGTGTCCCAGAGCTTTTCCGGGCGAAGGAAATAGCGGTTCGCATCACGGAAAGCGATAAGTCAAGGGTCCGGGAAGAGTCGAGCGAGCTTCCCTGTTTGGCGTGCCGTCAAATGCAACATGCACGGCCTTCGTGTTCACCGGTGTGGGCGCAGATCGCAGCGTAAAGCTTGTTTCACTTTACCCCGGAACGTTTCAACGCCTTGGCGACGTCCGTCACCCGGCGGCCTTGGAAACGTGCGGCTTCGAGCTCATCGGCGCTGGGCGGCGTTGCCTGATTGTTGGAGACGGAACTCGCGCCGTAAGGCGTTCCAGCCTTGTACAAGGAAGCATCCGCATAGCCTGTCGGCACAATAATAAAGCCGAGATGCGCCAAAGGATTATACATCGAGAGCAAGGTCGATTCGTTGCCGCCATGCGCCGTCGAGGTGGAGCAAAACACCGCGCCTGCCTTGCCGTTCAATTTGCCCTGGACCCAGAGGCCGCCGAGACTGTCGATATAGGCCTTGAGCTCGGACGAGACCGAGCCGAAGCGCGTCGGCGTCCCGAACACGATCGCGTCGGCCCATTCGGCGTCCGCGGCATCCGGCGCCGGGTGGCGCTGATTCATCGCATCGGCGGCTTCCGCCCATCCCGTGGCCTTCGCCATTACCTCCGGACCGACGAATTCCCGCGCGCGGCGGAGGCGAACCTCGGCGCCCTGCCGCTTCGCTCCCTCGGCAATGGCCTTGGCGAGCGCTTCGGTCACGCCGGTGCGGGAATAAAAAGCAATCAAGACGTTGACGTCGGCCATGTGTCTCTCACGTATCAGGCAACAGGGCGACCGGCCGGGCGTTGAACGCGACCAAAGCCGTGACTCTTGCCCAGTGTAGCCCTTATCGACTGTCTTGGCGGGCGCGCCTGAGTGCAAGATGCGGGCGGAAATCACCCGGCCGCGGCGATCGCTTCCGCGCCCGGCGGCTTCTTGGGCAATAGCGCCAAACGGGCGATGAGCGCTTGATCCTGCAAAATCGCCATGCGTTCCTTCGGCCGGAGCCAGGAAATCGCTTCATCAATCGTGCCGGCGTCCGAGAGCTTCGCATCGGCAAGCGCCCATTCCGGCGAAATATCACCGTTCCGGCGTTTTTGACGGCGCGGCAGGCAGGCCACATGGAACGCGCGGAACTGGGGATCGGCATAAAGCGCGTGAAGCCCGCTCAAGGCTTCGCTGGCGAGCGGGGCGGGCTGATTTGCGAGGAAATTGGCACGCGCGACGACGGGGGGCGTTATCTGCTCTTCCGGGGTCATCAAAAGACGGGCGCGGCGCAGGGCGAGGCCGACGCTGAGCAGGCCAGTGCCCCACGACAAGAAAATCGCCAGGAGGAGGCCGAGGATCGTCGGCGACATCCAGGCAACCAGCGAGGGCGAAATCGAAAGACCGGCAACGAGGGTCAAAAGGCCCATCGCGACATGCGAGCGGTGGCGCCTGACAATGGCGGCGAATGAAATCGAGCCATCGTCGCGCCGTTGCGGGTCCCAGCCGGTATCGAAACCGAATACGAAATGCATGATGTGCCCGGACTGGATCAGCATCATGATCGGAGCGAGCAGCGCCGACATGATGACTTCGAAGACCACGGACAAAACGAGCCTCGCCGCGCCGCCGGCGCCGCGCCGGGTCGCGCCTTGGATCAAGGCAAGCGCCAAACCGAATATCTTCGGCAACAGGAGAACCGTCATGGTAAGCGCGAAAAGTTCGAGCGATCTTTGCGGATCGAACCTCGGCCAAGTTGGAAACAAGGTGAAGTCGCTAGTGAAATATTCCGGCCTGATGTAGCTTGCCTGGAGAACGAGCACAATTCCGACGATGAGCTGCGCCATCCAAAGCGGCGATGCGACGTAGGCCATGATGCCGGTCACGAAATGCTGCCGCGACATCGGATGCAGGCCCTTGGCGGCTAGCATCCGCAAATGCTGGAGATTGCCCTGACACCAGCGCCGGTCGCGCGTCGCCACATCGATGAGCGAGGGCGGACATTCTTCATAGCTGCCGCCAAGGTTTGGCAGCATAAAGACGGCATAACCGGCGCGCCGGATCAATGCCGCCTCGACAAAATCATGGCTGAGGATATGGCCGCCGAACGGAGGACGCCCGCGCAAAACCGGCAAACCGCAATGGGCAGCGAACGCCTTGGTGCGAAGAATCGCGTTATGGCCCCAGTAATTGCCGTCGCGCCCCATGGAGACGGAGACGCCGGCGGCGATCACCGGCCCATAGATGCGGGCCGCGAATTGCTGGAGGCGAGCGAAGAACGTGTTGCGATTGACGATCAGCGGGAGCGTTTGGATAATGCCCGCATCGGGGTCTGCCTCCATAGCCGCGGCGAGCGCGACAATGGTATCGCCGGCCATCAAACTGTCGGCGTCGAGCACCACCATATGCTCGTAGCGGCCACCCCAGCGGGTGACGAAATCCTCGATATTACCGGACTTTCGATTGAGGTTCCGGGGCCGGTGCCGGTAGAACAGGCGGCAGCCTGGGCCAAGCTTTTCCCGCATCGCAAGGAAAGCTTGTTCCTCGCCGACAAAAATTTCCGGATCAGTCGTGTCGGATAGAATAAACCATTCGAACGCGCGGTCGACACCGCTCGCCTCGACCTCCTCGAACATCGCGGCGACCGCGCCAAAGACGCGCGCCGGCGTCTCGTTGTAGATTGGCATGACGATCGCCGTTCGTTGACGCAACTCAGCCGGCGGCAAGGATGGCTTCGGCGCGAAAAACAACAGCCAGATAAAGCCCGCAAGGGCGCTGGTGCAGGCGAGCGCGATCCAGGAAAAATTGGCGACGAAGAGAAAAAGGAGCGCCCATTCGAGGGGCGTCACGCCACCAACCTCGACGACCTTGTACATTTCGCAGGCGCCGTAGACAGTCAGGCAGAGGGCGCCGCCAAACACAAGGAGCCGCGCGAGCCAGCGGCCGAAAACCAGATGACGGCCGACGTTCCTATGCCGCTCGGCCCGGCTGAACTCGGTAAGCCTTTGCGCCGGCATCGCGAGCGGCGCTTCCGCCGGCACGCTGGCGAAGGCGTCGGG
>JBAUNU010000079.1:0-3464 GCA_049579405.1 Methylocella sp. | reverse complement strand
GTGCATGCCAAAGCGGCCGCGCGAAAAGTCTCGCGGCTCAGCCGGCGGGTGAATGCGTTAGCCAAATAATAGTGAGCAATTTGAACAGCGTTCGAATGCCGACTGACGTAATAAGAAGGATTTTGCTCGGAAGCTCGCGCTTGCCGGGCTTTTTTTCGTTGCGCGGCTGAAAAAATAACGCGCATGCTCTCTATTAGGTCTCGCCCGCGCTCGCTCAATTATTTTCCATGCGAACCAATGGTTTGTATTTAAAGCCGCGCGGCTGGCACCTGCTATCCCGGGTTAACCACAGTCGCCGCATTGCGCGCGGAAATTTTTTGCAACCTTCCCAAGCGGTTTCCTGGCCCTTTTTTCGCGTTCAGTGGACCCGCGAGAAATCAGACGGTTACGCGCTCGCCGGATCACGCGCGTTTGCATTTGATGAAGGGAAACGTCACTTTTTCGTTAAACGGCACTTGCGGATTCGTTGAACGGCGCTTGCGGACCGCCTCGCCTTTGCTAAATTCAGCTTCCGGGCTGGCACTGCAGAGTTCGAGACCTCTTGTGAGTTTTCCGCGTAATTGCTGCGTCTTGCGCGTAAAAGCGCAGTTGTTGGCTGTGTAAAATTTAGAGAACCACGGTTCTGGTATGGCGTCGAATGGACTTATACTCTGTCGAGACTTTACCCATGATTCTATTCGTTGGTCTCCACAGTGCCGTTTCGGAATTCAATGCTTTCTTCGGATGTCGACTAAACAAGCTCCGGTGGCTGGAAAGCGGAGCTAAGGGGGGCATGACCGTGAAGGGTTTTATGCGAGATACGCATGTTCAGCTTCCCGGCGCGGCCGGAACGGCGCTGGCTGAGCGCCTTCGAAAGGCTTACTGGGCTTCAACGCGGCACCGCCGGCGCGCGCTCGATTAAGTCTCGCGTCCATCCCGTTTTCACGGTCATCATCACATCTTTGGCGCCGGCATTTGCATGGCCGCCGCTGCCTTGCCCGGATTCTCGAAGGGGAACACCTATGCCGGATTTGCGCAGACAAATTTCCGATCCGCGGGACCCTGGCGAAACGGCCTCCTCGTGCGGCGGCGCTGACACGGGCGAAGCGTGGATGCGAATCCGCCGGAGGCTGCGCGCCGAACTCGGGGAAGATGTTTTCTCATCCTGGTTCTTGTGCCTCGAACTCGATGCGGTTTCGGACCAGGACGTCTACCTCTCGGTGCCGACAAAATTCCTAAAGAGCTGGATTCAGTCGCACTTCGTGGACAGAATTCTCCCGACATTGGCCAGCGAATTTCCCGCGATCAAGCGTGTGTCGATCAATGTTCGTTCCTCGACACGGCCGGCCTGTGTCACTGGCGGCCTCCCCGGTCTCGTTGCGGGCGCCGGCACGGATCCAACAAGGGGCCGGAACATAACGTTATTTGCACCCTCCCTGGCGATGGGGCTTTCCGGCGCGACAACGTCATCGGCGAAAAGACCGGCTTTGGCGGAGTCGTGCGAGGCCGAAGCGCTTACTGGTTCGCCGTTGGACCGGCGCCTGATTTTTTCGAATTTCCTTGTCGGCGCGTCCAATCAACTCGCCCACTCGGAGGCGCAAAGGATCGCCGGCGCGGGCCCGGCGGACCCGCTACTATACAATCCGCTCTATCTCCATGCCTCGGTCGGGTTGGGGAAGACTCATCTTCTCCAAGCCGTCGCCCATGCCGCTACCGCGGCAAGGCGGCGGGTCATCTATCTCACCGCGGAACGATTCATGTATGGCTTTGTCTCCGCCCTCAAGGCACAGACATCAATCGCTTTCAAGGAAAGGCTGCGGGCGATCGAGGTCCTCGTGATCGACGACATTCAATTTCTTCAGGGCAAGTCGATCCAGCAGGAGTTCTGCCATACGCTGAATGCCTTGATCGATTCCCGCCGGCAGATAGTGATCGCGGCCGACCGGCCGCCGGGCGATCTCGAAAGTCTCGAGGAAAGAGTCCGGTCGCGGCTGAGTGGCGGGCTTTGCATCGAAATCGGCGGCCTCGACGAGGCGCTGCGGGTCAAAATTCTCGAAGCACGCATAACCGCCGCCAAGCTGGTGCATCCAACTTTCGAGGTTCCGGCCACGGTCGTCGCCTATGTCGCGAGCGTCATAAGGACGAATGGCCGCGATCTCGAGGGCGCCGTCAACCGGCTGCTCGCGCATGCGCCACCAAATGGCGCGGAACTCGGGATGGAAACCGCCGAGCTCGCCGTTCGCGATCTGGTGCGGACTCCGGACCCGAAAAAGGTCAAGATCGAGGACATCCAGAAACTGGTCGCGAGCCATTTCAATGTAAGCCGCGCCGATATTCTGTCCGCGCGGCGAACCGCGAGCGTGGTGCGCCCGCGCCAAATCGCCATGTATCTTTCCAAGCTCTTGACACCCCGCTCGCTTCCCGAAATTGGCCGCCGGTTCGGCGGCCGGGACCACACGACCGTCCTCCATGCAGTGCGAAAGATCACGGGTCTCGTGAGCACGGATGGAACATTATCGGAGGCGATCGAGCTTTTGAAGCGCATGCTTTTGGAGTGAGCCCGCCCCGGCGAATTCCATCCCGCCGCGAGACCGGTTAGGCTTGGTCATGGAGCAAGCGGCGATTCGCATCATTGGCGTCGATCCTGGCCTGCGGAACACGGGTTGGGGCATCGTCGAAGTTTTGGGCTCGAGGCTCGCCTATGTGGCGAGCGGCATCGTTCATTCCAACGTTCAAATGCCGCTCGCAACACGTCTCCGCGAGCTGCACGAGGGTCTGGCCGGCGTCATTTCCGATTATGCGCCCATGGAAGCGGCGGTCGAGGAAACCTTTGTCAATCGCGACCCGCAATCGGCCCTAAAACTCGGGCAGGCGCGCGGAATAGCTCTCGTCGTTCCCGCTCTCGCGGGCCTTTCCGTCGCGGAGTATGCCGCCAATTTCATCAAGAAAACCGTGGCCGGAACCGGCCATGCCGAAAAGGCGCAGATTGCGATGATGGTGAAAACCCTTCTGCCCGGAAGCGACGCGCGGGGCGCCGATGCGGCCGATGCTCTTGCCGCGGCGATTACCCATGCGCGGGTCCGGCTTTGGACGCGCAATCTGGGCCATCGCCGGGCCTTAGCGGCAAATGCAAACCGGGACGAACAGGTCATTTCATAAGTGTTGGTTGACCGCCAATGGTTCGCTATAGCCACGCCGTCTCGCAAAACAAAACATTCGGTCAAGATGATCGGCAAGCTCAAAGGCATCGTCGATTCCCATGGCGAGGATTTCGTGATCCTCGACGTGCATGGCGTCGGCTACATCGTGCATTGCTCCGGGCGGACGCTGCAAAAGCTGGCGCGGCCCGGCGAGGCGACGGCGCTCGCGGTCGAAACGCACATGCGCGAGGATTCAATAAAACTGTTCGGCTTCATTTCGGAGACCGAACGCGACTGGTTTCGCTTGCTCCAATCGGTGCAAGGTGTCGGGGCCAAGGTGGCTCT
>JBAUNU010000078.1:0-5797 GCA_049579405.1 Methylocella sp. | reverse complement strand
AACGATGCCTGCGCTTACAATCCCGATGCAGATCTCGCTGGCGCGGTAGACTGCGAGCAGGAAGACCGCATCTGCGTTCGGGCCGCCCGTCGCGCCAAGCTCGTCGGCGGCGATGATCGCGGCCGTGAAGCCGGCGAGAGCCGCCGAATAGGACGCGAAATTGTGCAAAAGCGTGGAGACGAGCGCGCACGCAGCGCACCACAGCGCCAGCGCGACGAGGAACGGGGCGCGGTCCTGCGGGAAGCACGCGGTCAGAAGCACGATCGCCACGGCGCCGACCAAGGTGCCGATCATGCGGTACCACCCCTTGCGCAGCGAAGCCCCAAGATGTGGCTGACAGACGAGCGCGGCTGTGGTCCCGGCCCAAAAGGCATTGTCGAGCTCGAGCCAGAATGCGATGTATAGGGCAAGACAAACCGAAGCCCAAAGCCGCAGCCCAAAGAGCAGCGGGGGACCTGCGGCCATTGCCGCCCCCATCAGCACCTGTCTCCAGCCCGCCATCGGGAGGTCTGCCATTTGCTATTAGTCTAAACGTTATTATTGGCGACCCCGGCAGGGCTCGAACCTGCGGCCTGCCGCTTAGAAGGCGGCTGCTCTATCCAGCTGAGCTACGGGGCCGGCCGCGCCTTGTGGCGGAGCGGTCATTTCGGATACTTTTGTGATTTATAAACATATGTTTACAAATTGATTTTAAGGTGAGATAGCAAGTTCAGTGTGTCCACTGGTCACGGCGGGTCGTTTTGAAATTATCGGAATAGCTTTGAATTCTCCGGGGCGCCGGCTTTGAGTCCTCGACCCGCCAGCTCAAGCCGTTTTTCCCGGCATAAGCGATCGCTTCTTCCTTGGTGGCGAAATTCAACCGCACCTGGCTCTCCATATCGCCCGAACTCGTCCACCCCATCAGCGGGTCGATCTGGCGCGCCGCCGCGGGCTCGAACTCCAAAACCCAAAGCTTGGCCCTGGCAAGGCCGGATTGGGTTGTGGTCCGCGAGGGACGGTAAATCCGTGCGGTCATGTCAATCCGTTCCCATTTCGATGCGGTGGCGTTTACGCGGACCTAGGCGGCGCTGTTCCGGCGTTAGTTGCTTGTCGGAGAGCCAGGCCGCTTGACACTGGTCGGGGCAGCAGGATTCGAACCTGCGACCTGAAGTTCCCAAAACTTCCGCGCTGCCAGACTGCGCTATGCCCCGCATGGAGACGATGCCCCTGCCCTTTTGCGTGCATTCGCTACCATGCGGCCTCGCCGCGGACAAGGGCGGCAACCCAATGACCGCGCCGCGTCAGTTGCCGAACAGAGGATGGCGGACGCGGTCGCCGATCCGCAAGCCGATACGGGCCGCCGTCCCGGCATTGACTTCGAGAACGCCGTACGCCGGAGCGCCGGAGGAGATAATTTTTTCCGACAAGGGCTCGGTATTCTCGGCGAGCCCGACGACCTTGCCGGCGCGGCCGATGAAAATCATGTCGAGGGGCACATAGGTGTTTTTCATCCACATCATCACCGGCCGCTCGGCAGCGAAGTCGAACAGCATGCCGCGCTCTTGCGGCAGAAACCGGCGGAACATGAGACCGCGTTCGCGTTGCTGCTCGCTGCGCATGACTTCCACCGAAAATTGATGGGTTCCGCTGGCGGTGACGACCTCGAGCCTTTCGAGGTTGCCTTGCGGCGGCGCCGCGTCCATGGCGAGCACTGCCGGACTCGCGCATAGAACAACCAAGCTTGCGCACAAGCCAAGGAAGGCCAAAACCCCGCGCGCCAAACCGGCGGGGCCGGCGGTTGCCGCTTGACCGCAAAAAGGTGCGGATTTTTTGGATGGGATCGTGCGGGAAAACAACTTGATAAGGGCCTGCGCGATCAACTCGAATGCTCATCGGCTTGCGGCGGCCTGGAGCTGGGCCGTGGCTGACCCGCGGACGATCGATCGCATCAACGGACGCCGCCTCAATGCGGCATGGGCAAGATCGCGTCAAGCGGCCGCACTTCGGCCGCCATCAGTCCCTTTGGGCCGTCGCCGAAACGCACGAGGAGGCTTGCTCCCGGCCGCAACTCCGCAATCCCGTAACGGCGCAGGGTTTCCATATGGACAAAAATATCTTGCGTACCCTCGCCTTGGGTCAGAAAGCCAAATCCCCGCGGGCGGTTGAACCATTTGACGACGGCGATTTGAAACCCGCCCGCCGGCGTCACCGCGACACAGGTGCGCGGCGGCCGCCATTCGGATCGATGGCCGGCGCCAGATCCCTCCATCGAGATAATTTTTAGAACCTGCAATCCCTTCACCCGGCGCCCCGCCACGCAGACGACGCGGGTTCCCTCGTGAGCGGCGCTAAAGCCGTCCTTGCGCAAAGTGGTAATGTGCAAAAGAACGTCGGCGGCGCCATTGTCCGGCACGATAAAGCCGTACCCTTTCGCGATATCGAACCATTTGACTCGTCCGGAAATTTCAACAAGGTCAACCGCTTCGATTGCCGGCAGCTCCGGGGTGGCGTCAAGATCGAAGCGGCGCGAGGCTAAATTTTTGCCGTCCAAGGATCAACCTCCGCCAAATCGCGCGCATGGCCGGCGCAAGATTTCCGCGCGGCACGCAGACCAACCGCAAACAAACAAGGTTCGAATCGCTGCTAGATTAGCATTCGGACGCCGGTGCAAAAGCCCGGTCCCGCAGGAACTTGTGGATGACGTTCAGAAAAACAATTTGTGCGGCTTTGGCGCCACTTGCGCGTTCCTGAGAGGAGCGTGGCGATTAGGAACGCCCTCGAAACGGCCCGCCACGAGGGATGTTGCAGGGATTCGTAGGGCTGACGCGACGGCGCCGGCCGCGGCTTTAAGGCGATCGTTTGCCGGACCGGGCGTTGAACATCGCGGGAAAATCTGGAGATTATTCCCTATGCTTATCCGCAAGCGGCTATAAAATGGGGTGGATGGGGCAACTTTCGCGTTCAGCCGTGGTTATCCTTATCCGCTAGTCAGAAGGGATCAGAGTCCTCTCGCGAGGCGCGCAGGGCCGGCCGTCATTTTTCGAGAAGGAGGCGAGGTAAATGGCGACTTTTGACAAGCTCTTTACTTTTGACAAGCTCATTCAAGAAATCGGCGCACGATACCATCTTGGACCCAAGGGCCGTTCGCTTGTTCAAGAGACCCTGGACCTGATCGCTAGACAGCCAGGCGGTATCAGCGGTTTCCTGGATAGGTTCAAGGCGGCGGGCTTCGGCGCCGAGGTTGCGTCCTGGGTGAAAGGGACCGATGCCGTGCCGCTTTCAGGGCAAGAGGTAGAGGAGACGCTAGGCTCCGGCACTATTAGCGAGATTGCCGAAAGAGCCGATGTCAGCCAACGCTTCGCAAGAACGATTTTGGGCTATACAATACCCAAAATCATCAGCCAGCTGGCACAAGGCGGCGCTGCCCTGCCGGCAATTCCTGCCGCGGCATCGCGATTCCCCGACTTGGCCATCCCGCCTTCATCCTCCCGCGCCGGCGAAGTTACGCTGCCTGGAGCAGAGCAAATTCCGCCGAATAGCAGGGGCGGCGCCGCTCCCGGGCTCGGCCGGTTGCTCATTCCGGGCGCTTGTCTGCTGGTTACGCTCGGATTTTTGGGATACGCGATTTCGTCGGGAAGGAGGGGCACTCGGGTGGCCGTGCAGTCCGCGCCCGTCATCGCGCAAAAAGCACCGGCAGCAACCCCGCCCGCGCCGTCTTCCCCGGCGCCCTTGGCGCCTAGCAAGCCCGTGCCATCCCCACCCGCACCTTCGATACCAGCGAGCTTGGCGCTTAGCAATGTGAATGGCCTCATTATCTACTCCGGCACTGTCGGAGACGACGCGACCCGCACCGCAATCATCGACTCGCTCAAGACAGTGTTCGGAGCCGATAAAATCACCGGCGATCTCGCCGTGGACCAGCATGCCGGCCAGGCGGGCTGGACGAAGGATCTCGAGACAGCGCTCAATAATTTCAAGGCACCGGGGTCGCAGGCGGTGTTTGAAGGAAATGCCGTTAGTGTCGGGGGAACGATCCCTGATGGGGATCGCGACGGGATCGTCAGTTCGCTGAAATCCGTTCTCGGGCCCCAATTCTCAGTTGCGGCACTTGCCGGGAGGGGCGCGACCAAATCGGCGGCGGTGTCATCGGCGCTTAATTCTGGGGGCAAAAACCCAGGCGGCGCTCCGAATCAGCCGGCTCTTCATTTGCCGGCCATTTATTTCGCTCGCAATAGCGCCGCGGTTCCGTCGGGCAGCGAGGCTCTCTTGCGGCGGGCGGCCGGTCTGATAAAGCAAATGCCCGCTGGAACAGTGGTTCAGGTCAGCGGCTACACCGATACCGCCGGTAATCCAGCCACCAATATGAAGCTGTCGCAACGGCGCGCCGAGGCGGTGCGCCAATTCCTTGTCGATGCCGGGGTCAACCCCGCGATGCTGAGCGCGAAAGGCTACGGGAGTTCCGAATCCTTAACCAACGGGACACCGGAAGGCCGCAGCAATGGTAGGATGAGCCGCCGGCGCGACGACCGGCGGGTCGAATTCCACATCGCTCAACAATAGCGCCGGTGGCGAAAGCCATCGTGGTCCATCGCCGCGGCGCCGTTCGTCGCGTGGTGCCGCTCACGCGGTTTATTCGTCGTCGTTCATCGGTTCGAGGGCGGGGCTGCGCGCGCTGACCGCGCGGGGTTCCGGCTGCGGTTGCACTTGCGGGAGCGGGGCCGGTGAAGCGTCGGCCGTATCCGGCCCAAAGCCGTCGCGCTGATAGATATCCTCCCGGAACTCGGCAAGACCCTCGGGCGTGGCCCATGCGGTGATGTAGACCCAATACACAGGAATCGGAGTCGCGAGCTTGGCATCCACCCGCTCGCCGGAGCGGATCGCGGCGTCGATATGCTCGCGATCCCAACCCGGCGTGTCCTTGAGCAGCCAGGTCACATAGTCGCGAACGTTTTGGACGCGGATGCAACCGGAAGACACAAACCGGTCATCGTCGCCGAAAATGCCTTTCTCGGGGGTGTCATGCATATAGACACCGTAGGGATTGTTGATGTTGATGCGCACGACTCCAAGCGAATTGAGATCGCCGCCCGGATCCTGGCGGAACTTGTAATTGACCGCATCGAGCGAGTTCCAATTGATCTGATCGGATCGGAGCTCCTGACCGTCCTTGTCGAAAATCCGGATCTTATGGTCGGCCAGATAGTTTTGATCCTTTTGCATGCGCGGGATCAAATCCTTGCGGATGATCGAGGCGGGCACGGTCCAATACGGATTGAAATTAATGTCGATCGCCTTCGTCATCATGACTGGCGATTGGCGGTCGATCTTGCCGACGCCCGCCGCGTGATGCGTCACGACGACGCCGTTCTCGACCGTCTCGACCGCCATCGCCGGGATGTTCGCCATGACGAAACGTTCGCCAAGGTTGCCGGAATAAGAGCGCAACCGGACGAGGTTCACCTCGAGCTGACGCAGCCGCACAGCGGCCGGGATATTGAGCGCGCTAAAGGTTTCCTTTGAAACCACGCCGCTTTGGAGCAACCCGTGGCGGGCCTGAAAATGTTTCACCGCGGCATCGACGTAGGAATCGAACACCGGCGATGCCCCGGCCGAGGGATCGAGGTCGCCCGACGCCGCGAGCCGCTTTCGCAAGGCGACCACGGCCTGGCCGCTTACGCCTAGCTTCAGCGTCTGTCCCGCGGGAACCGCGGCCCAGCCGCCGTTGGCGACGATTTGACGGTAGGTTTCGATCGCCTGTCCGGTCGCCGCAAACGTTTCCACCGCGAGAACCGGCGTGTTCGAGCGGCTGACCGCGAGC
>JBAUNU010000077.1:0-3416 GCA_049579405.1 Methylocella sp. | reverse complement strand
GTGCACGCTTCTCCTGGTCCGGGATCAGAGCTTGTGGCAGAACTTCGCCCGCCTTCACGATCCATGATGCACCGATGGGAATGGAAAGCCTGCGTTTCACGCTGAACGATAAAGACGCGCCAAACTTTCAGCACGGCGGCAGCACTATTCCTTACAACGGCAGTGGACGCATGGCGCAGGGTGCTATCGATTACATAGGGCCTTGCCCGCCGGCTGGCACGATTCATCGCTACGTCTGGACGATCGAGGCCTTAGACAAGAGCGGCAAGATACTTGCGCGCGCTACCGCCGAAGGCCGTTTCCCGGTGCGTTGAGTGTGCATCGCCTTTGGCGACGCGGGCAATTGCACAGGGACGGAAGCTGGCGATCATTTTCACAATCCATGCGAGCATCGTTTCGGTGCGGAAAACGCTGAACGCGCGCAAACATTCCGGTATTGCGGCGCACGCTCGGCAAACCTATATCATGGGCGTTTTGGCTCCAAGGGCACAAGATGTGTGCTAGCGAACGGGTACGGGGGCTGGACCATGAGCTTTAGCCTGCCACGTTTCCTCCGGCGCGTGCAGCCATCGGACTTGCAAGGATATTTCGGCGCTCGGGCTATCCTTTTTTCGGAGCCAATCGATTGGACGGCCAAAACCGCGGCTCTTGTGGAGTCGGTGAAAGCAGCGATCGAGGCATTGTCCGAAAGAGAGCGCGAGCGGGTCTTCGAGGATTTCGAGCGCGTCGAACAGCTTTCGGACGAGATCGGGCAGCGCGCATTGCGCTCCCTCATCGAGCATGATGAAGCCTTGCTCCATCGGTTTCATTCCTGCGACGGCAGCGAAGCACGCGGTCTTTTCGTGCTGCTTACAGACGAAGTAGCTTTCGATAACGCACTTGCAACGGCGTATGCCGAGCGCATGCGCCATGGTCGCAGCTGGAGTGGATATTGCCTCCACGCTCCTTTCGCCCCGAGCAAGAGCCCCTCTGATATCGCGCTTCTCGAAGCAGACCTCAGCGCGCTATTCCGCGAATTCGACGGCACGGGTCGAAATCTAAAAGTCGATTGGTTTGAGCGCCGTACATGCGATGTCAAAGGTGCTGCACTGGGGCAAGTCATCCATTATTCCGTCTACGTCGAGGGCCTGCCCGAGTGCAGCATGGAATTCGATCCTGAAGAACCAAAGCGCAGAACAAGACGGCCGGTGATCGAAGCGGCAATCTGCTGCGATCCTGTCAGCGGCATGTTGGATATCGTCTCGAAAGGCGGTCGCCGGTTGCGTGAAGAGATTGCGCAATCGTTCACGGAGCACCTCTTGGATTCGGAGCACGCGCTAACGCCAATCCGGCCATGTGATTTTGATCTCGATCGCTTGAAACGACCGATGCCCTTTCCTACCGACCCGTCCGACGGGATCAAGAGCGTCGAGGCGACCCTTCTTCGCCTGAGAAATACTGCCCGCGGTTTCGGCCGCGTAACAATCGAAGCAGATGACACCGAACACGAGGACATCCATGCCAGTAGCGCGTGTTGGTTCGGCGACTTCGGTCTGCTGCGGCGACCTGACTGGCAGGTACACAGGCAAAGCTTAAAATAGCCTTCTATCCCGAAGCGAAAGGGAAGCGCGCAAAGACGATTAATGTGGAATTGAGGGCGCCGAACGGCTCGAACCTGAGAGACCAGACGCGGCGCCACCAGATTATGTCCGAAAAATACCTGGCGCGCTGGGGGGGCTGATTAAGAAGGCCATGGCCGCGGTAGCATGATCCTGGCTGACCCCGTTAACCTTTTGTGCAACCTCATCGAGGCGCGCGTCGGCAGTTTCGAAGCCTCGGCCCTGCCCGATCAATGGGGCGGATCGATAGATTTTTTGTCGAGTATTGGCGCGGTAACGAGAGGGAGACCCCTTTTCGCCCTGACGTGCCGCGCCTGCGACGGCGCATCCCGTGCGTTTGGAATTCGATCCGGGGACGAGGCGCCATTGGCATTTTTGTCCCGAAGCCGGACGCGTCATGGTCGAAGACGATATCCTTGCTACTATTCGTGTCGATCCTGAATGGGTGCTCGATTGGCTCGTGACAGCACTGCCCATAACGCCGCCCGTCCGGCGGCGCGTACTGGTCCCGGCTCTTGCGTGGCATCTGGGCGACGCGCACATAGGCGGAACCGAACTGGCAGTCGTATCCGCCATTGGGATGTGTAGGCAGTCAAATCTCGGTGTGTTGGCCAGCGCGATCTCGGCTGCTCCTCCAGCCGACTTCGGCATTGTGCTCACCACAAGTGGCGCACCGCCAAGACGGCTCAAGCTACCGCACAGCTACCAATTTCTTGACCTGCGAGACATTGCACGCCCTGAGGAAGATTACCTTGCAATCGACAAGACCAAGCTCGTCGGGTGGACCCAGGGATTGCGCAAGGGGCTGGATAAATTGGCGCAGCTCACCGCTGGGCGCCCGTCCGATGCCGCATTGGTCCACGAGATTTTCCGGGAGCGTCGCGCTCGAAAATTGCCTTTGGTCAAAAAGAGGACGGAAGCAAAAAAAATACGTGCGGAGATAGAATTGCGTCATCCGGAGCGCGATCCTCCGGCTGTGAAGACAATCGAGCGCCACTTGCGAAAGCAAGCCGTGAACTCATAGATGGGTGCCGGAAGCGGCTCGCCAGCTTCCGAATTGGGTCCGTAAGCGGATATTTCCTGCGACGAGCCCAAGTGAAGCGATGCGCCATAAGCTGTCGTCGGCTAAATCTCTTGAGCGCAAATGATAAAGACTGCCTGGGGCGGTCCTTCCAAATCCGATCAATGCTTGCGTCGCCACGCTAGTATGCGGACTCACAGTTGGCCGATACCGCAGCCTTTGATGCGGCGCTGATACACCTCAGCCTTGGTCCAGACGAGCAGGTTGGGACGCTGATAGTTTCCATAAACGCATCAATGTGACTCCTGAGTCTTTGACCGACGTGAAGGACGCACCGTGCAGAGACTTTTCTCCAAGATGGAAAACCGCAAACCGTGGCGTCAACAATCTGGCGGGCACCCGCAGCATGTCGAAGAAGCTTGGCTTGCGGTGAGAGGCGCTCACGTATCCGCCTTGCATAGCCCTATTCAAAGCGCACGAAAAGTGCTACGAGTGCGGCGGGCTCGCCGCGCATTAGTTCAATGGAAGGAACTCTGCTATGTCGCAAGCGAAGCGCACTTCGAAGGGGACGCGTCCAAGTAAAGCTGTATCCGTGCTGGGAATCGCCGGTGCATCTTTGGCAGCATCGACGGGCGGATCACTAGCGGATATGCCGGTAGCGGATATACCGTCGCAGAATACGGCACCGTTTCAATTCTTCACTCTCGGCGAGGAGGAAATCTCCGACGTCAGCCTGGCGACCTTCCATCTCTTCGACAAGGAAGGCCTCGGAACACCGCGGTCAGGCATGATCCAAC
>JBAUNU010000076.1:0-3162 GCA_049579405.1 Methylocella sp. | reverse complement strand
GCCAACAGCCTATTCGAAGCTTTCGCGGCCGGGCTTCTCGATTTTCGCGAGGAGACCAATCCGGTCCGGTGGACGAATGCTTACGATTTCCCCGCCATCCGCGATCGCAGGGTCGTCCGGGAAGCGTTGCCGGCCGGAGGGCCCAAGGGGATGGAGGGTTTTGTCTTTAATCTCCGCCGGCCGCTCTTTGTCGACCGCAGGGTCCGCGAGGCGCTGGGGCTTGTTTTCGATTTCGAATGGGTCAATGCCAATCTTTATGAGGGGCTCTACAAACGAACGAAGAGTTTTTTCGACGATTCTGAGCTTGCCTCGACCGGGCGCGCGGCAAGCGCCGCCGAGCTTGCCCTGCTCGCCCCGTTTCCGGGCGTGGTTCGCGCCGATATTCTGGAAGGCCGCTGGCGGCCGGCCGCGACCGACGGTTTGGGAGCGGACAGGACGCAGCCCAAGCGCGCCCTCGCGCTTTTGCAAGCGGCGGGCTACGAACTCGAAGGCGGCCGCCTGACCAAGGGGGGCGAGGCTTTGTCCTTCGAGATCATGGTGAAGGACAGAAATCAGGAGCGCCTCGCCCTCAATTACGCGGATTCGCTTGGCCGGATCGGAGTGACGGCGAAGATCCGGCTCGTCGATGAAGTCCAATATCAGAGGCGGCGGCAGAAATTCGATTTCGATATGATGATCGGAAGCTGGCTTGCCTCCGCCTCGCCCGGCAACGAGCAACGCTCGCGCTGGGGCTCGGCAAGCGCGGGTCAGGAAGCCTCGTTCAATCTCGCCGGGGTCCAATCGCCGGCCGTCGATGCGATGATCAACGCCCTGCTCGCCGCCAAGACGGACGCGGAGTTTGTCGCCGCCGTTCGCGCCTATGACCGCGTGCTGCTCTCGGGTTTCTATATAGTTCCGCTGTTTCATGCGCAGGAACAATGGATCGCGTCGTCCGCCAAGCTTGCGCGGCCGCGTAACCTGCCGCGCTATGGTCCGGCCTCGGGCGGCGCCACCCTCGACACATGGTGGCGAAAAGAACCTTGAGGGCAACCGTTGCCGAGGCACAGGCTCACGCCTCATAGCAAAGGCGGCGCGCCCGCCGGTGAAACCCAAACGAGAACCGCGCGATGCTGATAATTTCTTCCCTGGCGATCCTTGTGCTCCTCTTTCTCCTGACCGGCGTGCGGATCGCCAATCAATACGAGCGGGCAGTGATCTTCCGGCTCGGCAAATATGCCCGCATCTCCGGGCCGGGTCCTTATCTGCTCATTCCCGTCATCGAGTGGCAATGGACGATCGACATGCGCACGATGACGACCGCGGTCGAGCAGCAGGAGGCGATCACCAAGGACAATGTGCCAATCAAGATCAACGCGGTGATCTGGCGCAGGACGATCGATCCCAAACGGGCCGTCATCGAGGTTGTCGATGTCGGCAATTCGGTCGTCCAGGTCGCGGTGACCTCGCTGCGCAATGTCATCGGTCAGCATACGCTCGACGACGTGCTGAAGGAGCAGGAGGCGATATCGAGGGCACTGCAGACCTCGATCGACGGCGTGACGGAGCCCTGGGGCGTCAAGGTCGAGCGGGTCCAGATGAAGAATGTCGAGATCCCCGAATCCATGCAGCGGGCAATGGCGCAAGAGGCCGAGGCGCTGCGGGAAAAGCGCGCCCGCCAGATCAAGGCGCAGGCGGAAGTCGAAGCGGCGGCGCTGCTGCGCCAGGCGGCCGAAATCATCATGCATAGCCCGGCCGGGCTCGAATTGCGAAGGATGCAGATGATCACGGAAGTCGGCGCCGAGCAAAACACCATGACGATCATTATGATGCCGAGCGAATTCGTCGAAATGGCGCGGGCGTTTGGACAACGCGCAGGGCGCGCCCCGGAAGCGGAAAGCTAGGAAAGCGGGTTGGTTGCAAGACCGCCGTCCAGTGCAGCCAGATTCCAGGAGTCCATGACGATGCGCAAAATCTTCCGGCGGCGGCGCGGCGCGCAAGAAGCAACATGATGCGCCATGGATTATTGCAAGGCCCGTTCGCTTCATATTCTCTGTGAAGGCACTCGCTTGACACCCATAACCCTCGCTGCGATATCGCGGGCCACTTCTGCCGTTTGCGACAACCCCGTGGCGGAGTAGCTCAGCTGGCTAGAGCAGAGGAATCATAATCCTTGTGTCGGGGGTTCGAGTCCCTCCTCCGCTACCACCTTTCCCCCCCACATTCTGGCTGCGGGAAATACCTCATGGCCGATGAGCGCGGCGAGCCGGCCCCGCACTTCGACTTCTATGGGCGCGCCGGGCGGCGTGGGCAGGACGACGATGGCGGCGACCAGCTCGCGCAACGCTCTGACCGGCTCGCGATCGTCGCCCAGGCTTTCGGATAACAGGGCCTTCTGAAGATCCTCGACCTGCTGCCGATACCGGGCAAGAGCCGTCGGGTGGAGCGCCACGGTCTCGGGCGGCTTCTCCGCGCTGGCAAGGTCGGCTTCGAGCCGTTTCCGCTCGGTCCTCAACTCCATGAGCGGCTCGCGAACCTCCGCTTCTTCGGAGAATCCCTTTACGTAGGATTGGAAGATACGGTCGAACTCGCGTTTGACCCGCGCCAGACGCTTTTCGATGCGTGCCCGGTTGGCGGTCAGCCCGGCCGCAAGCCGCTTGCGCTCCTCGTTGTAGGTTTCGACATAAGCCGCAATAAGATCGGGCGTGGTGAGATTGGCTTTCAAGCCGTCGAAGACCGTGCGCTCGATCGTATCGAGATCGTAAACACGGCGATGCTCGCAGGTGCCGGCCTCCTTCATCTGTGTGCACTGGATGCGCTGCCGCCCTTTTCTTGTGTCCTTGACCGACATGCCGGCGCCACAGCAGCCGCATTTCAACAGACCCGAGAGAACACGCTTCGGCTTGCGGGTGTGACAAGGGATCGGGCCGCCCCGCTCCTGCTTGAGCGCGATCGCCCGCTCGTAGAGTTCCTGGTCAACAATCCTCAGATGCGGCGCGTCGACGGACTGCCAGTCGGACGGCGGGTTCGGGCGCGAGACGCGTTTCCCGGTGTCCGGGTCCTTGATCATGCGGACCTTGTTCCAGACAATGCGGCCCGCATAAAGATCGTTCTGGATCACCCCGTTATGGCGCTTGAGGGAGCCGTTCAGGGTTGAAGCCGTCCAGTAGCGCCCCCGGGGCGGCG
>JBAUNU010000075.1:0-9654 GCA_049579405.1 Methylocella sp. | reverse complement strand
GGCAAGGGCTGCTTCAGGATGGTCGTGGAAGCGCAAGCGAGGTCAGAAGCAGCTTTTGGCGGGAAATGGCAAATACCGGCCAAAAACCCCACCAAGCCCTGGCGATCTTCAAAGCCACTGGCGTTTCAACACGGTCTGCTGGGGTCTTGAACACAGCGCTTTGATGGCACACCGAATGGCCGTGGTATCGTCGGCACTACCGTCTCCGATAGCGCCATAACTCTTGACGTTGATGCTTCCGTCGAGCGAATTCCGGCCGAGATGGGACACACAGTCTGGCCGATCCCTGGGAAGCTCCTTGCAGACAAATGCTAAGATGAGATTCCAACCTTAGCCATCAAATTAGTTTTCATTGCGAAAGTTTCTCCTAAGATGGAAGGGAAACGGACGGATTGTCGACGATGTCCAGGCTTCGCGGAAAAGGCCGCGGTGTTAACGAGACCCGGTGCAGGGGCCGCTCATGGAGTGGATGATCTACGGCGCCAACGGCTACACCGGAGAGTTGATCACGCGCGAGGCGAAAAGCCAAGGCACGACCCCTGTTCTCGCCGGCCGAAGCGCGGCGAAGATCGCCGCATTGGCTA
Source organism: Methylocella sp. (assembly GCA_049579405.1). Lineage (GTDB taxonomy): Bacteria > Pseudomonadota > Alphaproteobacteria > Rhizobiales > Beijerinckiaceae > Methylocapsa. The sequence continues at coordinate 9,070 of JBAUNU010000075.1, read as the reverse complement.
GTGAACTAAACCTCTCGTCGAAGGCGTTTTGCCTCGAAGCGCCGTCCGAGATCGTCGCGGCCCTGCGTGGCGTCCGCCTCGTGTTGAATTGCGCAGGGCCGTTCTCGAAGACCGCCGATCCCCTGCTGCGGGCGTGTATCGCCGCCAAGGCACATTATCTGGATATAACAGGCGAAATCGATGTTCTGGAAGGCGCGCATCGCTTCGACGCCGGCGCTAAGGCGGCGGGCGTGGTCTTGTGCCCGGGCGCCGGCTTCGACGTGGTGCCGACCGACTGCATCGCCCTGATGCTCAAAAAAGCATTGCCTGAGGCGACCGAACTCGCGCTCGGATTCGAACTCTCCGGCCGGGGGATGTCGGCGGGCACCGCCAAGACACTCGCCGAGGGATTGGGGAAAAGCGGCAAGATTCGCCGCGCCGGCCGCATTGTCGATTGTCCACTTGGGCGGGGGTTGCGCCGCATCGATTTTGGCCGAGGCGCAAAGCTGGCGATGCCCATCCCATGGGGGGACGTCGCGTCTGCCTTTTACACCACGGGTATTCCGGACATTACCGTCTTCACGCCAATTTCGCCGCTGTCGCTGGCCTTCGCGCGAATGGCCGTTGCCTTCGGACCCGTCCTCCAATCACCCCCGCTGCAAAATTGGCTCACCAAGAAGATCGTGAAAGATGTGAGAGGGCCAGACGTTTCGGCGCGCAATGCGAATCCGAGCTGGGTGTGGGGCGAAGCAAAGGATGCCCGCGGGCGGAGCCTGACGATCCGCATTGTCACGTTGAATGGCTATTCCCTAACTGTTTTCAGCTCATTGGCCCTTGCCCAACACGTGATGTCCAATGCTTGTCCCCCCGGTTGCTGGACGCCGGCGGGACTCATCGGCGAGAACTTCATCTTGAGTTTGCCCGGCACATCGAAGCTCGATTAGCCTCGTTAAATTGCGCAAAGGGATAATGTCCAGCGGAGCTGGCTCCCAAAAGGGGATCGGGATGGCGGCCTTGGGCAAGCGAAGTTGGAAGACCCCGTGCGATTCCGGTCTTGGCCTCCGTAGGATCGAGAACCGCGCGGGCCTGTCGATTAGCGTTCTCCCAAACGGCTGCATCTTCGCGATCGAACACCGGCGCGAAGACGCGACCACGATGATCAATCAATTGCTTGGATCGCCGGTCGATGGAGGCATTGCCCGGCTGTATCTGCGCATTGGCGGCGCGGCGCCCATCTCCGCCGCGGCCCCCGGCGCCAAGGGCCTGTTCGGCGCCGCCCGCGGCCGGTTTGTGTGGGAAGGCAAGACGAGCGGGCTCCGCCACCGCGTGACCCTCTCGCTGCATCCGCACGACGCCGCCTGGCTTTGGTGCCTCGAAGTGGCGAATATTGGCAAAGCTGCCCGGACCATTGATGCGGTTCTCATTCAGGACATTGGCCTCGGAGACCGGGGCTTCATGATGAACAACGAGGCCTACGCCTCGCAATATATCGACCATCATGTCATCCGCCACCCGCGTTGCGGGACGGTCGTCATGAGCCGCCAGAACTTGCCGCAGGGCGGGCGGAATCCGTGGATTGTCCATGGATGCCTCGACGGCGCGAGCGGATTTGCGACCGACGGGATGCAGCTTTTCGGCCCGGCCTTTCGCGACCAGGATGCGTTTCCCTTCGCGTTCGGCACGAGCCTGCCAAGCAAGCGGCTCCAGCATGAGCTTGCGTGCGCCGCGATCCAATCTTCCCCGGCCCGGCTGCCGCCGGACGCCCGCGCCACATGGCGGTTCTTCGGCCTCTATGATCAACATCACGCCGAGGCCTCGAACGACCGCGACCTCGCGCGGATCGACGCGGTGGCCTGGCATGATCAAGAGCACACGAACGTTGCCCTCGCCGCGCCGGTCTGCAGCATCCCGCAGGATGCCCCTTCGGCGGCGGCCGAACCGATCGGCGTTGACGGCCTCGCGCAACGCTACCCGGACCGGCTCCACGAGGAGCGAGCGGACGAAAAGCTCCTCTCCTTCTTCACCCCTGATCCGCCGCACAATCGCCATGTCGTGCTCAGGGACAAGGAGCGGCTCGTCACGCGCCGCCACGGCACCCTGCTGCGATCCGGCCAGGCGATGCTGCCCGATGAAGCAACTCTCTGCGCTACCTGCTGGATGCACGGCGTGTTCGCCGCCCAGCTGACGATCGGAAACACATCGTTTCACAAACTTTTTTCCGTCTCGCGCGATCCTTACAACATTACGCGCGCGAGCGGCTTGCGCGTGCTGATCGACGCGGGCGAGGGCTGGCGGCTGCTTACGGTTCCATCGGCGTTCGAGATCGGACTCTCCGACTGCCGCTGGATCTATGTTCTCGGTGGCCGCACGCTCACCGTGCGGGCGATTGCCTCGGGCGAGGACCCGGCGATGCAATGGCGCGTCACCGTCGAGGGCGAGCCCTGCCGCTTCCTCGCCTTCGGGCATTTGGTGTTGGGCGAGCGGGAGCTCGATTGTGATGGACTTATCGAGGTTGACCCGCAATCCAAACGCTTTACATTGCGTCCTGGCCCGGACTCGCTTTGGGGTCGGCACTACCCTAACGCGGTCTATCGTCTGGTCACCAGCACCCCCGAGGCCTTTGAGGCGATTGGCGGCGACGAGTTGCTCTACGCCGATGGGCAACCCCGGGATGGGGCCTATTTGGCGCTCCGCACGCGGCCGGTGCGCGAGTTCAGCTTCGCGGTCGTTGGTTCGATGAACGATCCCGAAGCGGCGGAACGGCTTGCCGCCAAATTTGAGCATGGCGTCGAAGACGCGAGCCTGCTTCTGCCCGCGCGGCTCTTCTGGGGACGAGTCACCCGCAATCTCCGCATTAGGGGCGGCGGCGACGAGGGTGCCGCTCTCGACACGACGTTCCCGTGGTTCGCGCACAATGCGATGATCCATCTGACGGTGCCGCACGGGCTCGAGCAATACACCGGCGGCGCCTGGGGAACCCGCGATGTCTGCCAGGGGCCGGTCGAGTTCCTCCTTGCGCTGCAACATGACGACCCGGTCAAGGAGATCCTGCGCATCGTCTTCGCGCAACAATACGAGGCGCGCGGCGACTGGCCGCAATGGTTCATGCTCGAACCCTATTCGCTCATCCAGGACAGGGTCAGCCACGGGGACGTCATCGTCTGGCCGCTCAAGGCGCTCAACGACTATATCGAGGCGACCGGCGACACCGGCTTTCTTGACGAGAACGTCGCATGGCGGCGCGAGGACACGCTTGAGAAAACGACGCGGAAGGACACCGTCGCCGAGCATGTCAAATGTTTACTAGCGGCCACGCGAGCGCGCTTTATCCCAGGCACGCATCTTATTCGCAATGGCGAAGGCGACTGGAACGATTCGCTCCAGCCCGCCGATCCCGGGCTGCGGGATTGGATGGTGAGCAGCTGGTCGGTCGCGCTTCTGTTCCAACAGCTCAGCCGCTACGCCGAAGTGCTGCGCCGGGCGGACCGGGAGGCGGAGGGAGTGAGCCGGTGTGCCGGCGAAATGAAGGCGGACTTCAACCGCTTTCTCCTTCGCGATAATACGGTCGCGGGCTATGCTGTGTTCGATCCGAGTGGGGGCTCGCCTGAGCTCTTGCTGCATCCGAGCGATTCGCGCACCGGCCTCAAATATTCGCTGCTGCCGATGACCCAGAGCATCATTGGCGGACTGTTCACACCGCGACAAGTGGAGCACCATCTCCGGCTCATCCGCGAGCACCTGCTCTTCCCCGACGGCGTCCGGCTGATCGACCGGCCGGTCGCCTATCGCGGCGGCCCGCAAATCATGTTCCGGCGGGCGGAATCGTCGTCTTTCTTCGGCCGCGAAATCGGCCTCATGTATGTTCATGCGCATCTGCGCTACGCCGAGGCGATGGCGGTCCTCGGCGAGGCCGAGGCGCTCTGGGACGCGCTTATGCTTGCAAACCCGGTCGCCGCGACGAATCGCCTCGCGCAGGCCACGCCTCGGCAGCGCAACGCCTATTTCAGCAGCAGCGACGCGGCGTTTCCCGACCGTTATGCCGCGAGCGACGAGTGGTGGCGGGTCGCCACCGGGATGATCCGCGTCGAGGGCGGCTGGCGAATCTATTCCAGCGGCTCAGGCATCTACGCAAAGCTCATAATCGGCCATGTGCTTGGACAACGCAGGCAGTGGGGCAGGCCGATCGCGCGGCGCTTGCTGCCGCAGGCTCTGCAAGATGTGACGGTGGAATCGGACCGCGGCGGCTGAGGGGCCGGTTGGCCAACCATCCCTCCGGCGCGGCTACCGGCAAGAAATGGACCGCGGCCCCGCCGGTGAATTCTCAGCCTCGAGGTCACAAAACGCCATGCCGCGTCATAAAATGTGAGCAGCAGCCGAGGCATGGATCACGCCTCGAGTTTCGCCGGATTTGGGCTTGAATTTGCGCGGGTTTCCAAGCCAAAGGGGCTTTTTCCGGCCGCCCCGAAAAAAATGCCTACCCCCCAGTTGGGGGATGCGCGACGACAATTTCGTTGCCACTATTCAGGCGCGATCGGGCAGAACAGCTGGTCGCGCCGTATTTCGACACGAGGCGGCTTGCCGGAAACGCGTGGTCCCCGCCGCGAGATTTGAGGTGCTGGTAAATCAGCCTTAAATGGAACTGCGTTAACGAACCAATTTCTCCGGTTCCCGCGCGTCCGCCAGCCGACGCGCGGGAACTTTTTCATTTCAATATCCAACAGCGCATTTTCAATCCAACAGCGCATTTTCATCGTTGGCGGAACCGCAGGGGGTCCGATGGGCGAGTTTTGTTGATTCGCTCTCCTCATCGACGGGGATTGCGTTGGGCAAGCCTTATTCCCAGGTTCCCAGGAGCCGCGAGAACCTGTCGTGGCGGCGGCGGATTCGGAGATCGGCGCTTCTGCCGCGGCCCCGATCTTCCGCCCGGCGTGTCCTATATCACCAAAGCCCCGGGACGGCGGCAGGGGGAGAGACGAGCGCCCATCAAGGTTGGATGCGCCGCCCTCAATGACCGCCGCCGTCTTGGCTGCCTTGTTGGATACTCTGAAATATCTTTGGGTTGGGCGGTCCCTCCACATCGAGAAAGCCGGCCGCCCCCTTCTGCAGCCGGCCCAGGCTGTGATCGACGAGGATATAAGTCCCTGGAACTTGGGTCTTGAATTCGACCATCGTCGCCCCCCCGGCGGGGACCAGGGTGGACTGCACATTGCTGAGGGTTTCGGTGGCCCCTTCCGGATGGACCTTGTCGAAAATCTCGCCGATGACATGAAAGCTCGACACGGCATTGGGCCCGGCATTCCCAAAGTAGATCCGCACGGTCTCGCCCACCTTGGCTTTCAACGCGCGCTCTTTGGTGAGCGACCCGGCGCTCCCGTTGAAAACCACGAAATCCGGTGTTTCGTTCTCCATTTTGCCGACAGCGGCCTCGTGGATGCCGCTTTGGGTTCGATCTCCCTTGAGATAAATATCTCCCTGCATCACGTAGAATTCCTTGTCCACCTTCGGCCAGCCTCCCGGCGGCTCGACGACCACGAGACCGTACATTCCGTGCGAAAGATGATAGGGAATCATCGGCGTCGCGCAGTGATAAATAAAGACGCCGGGCTTCATGGCCTTGAATTGGAAGACGCTCGTCGCACCGGGCGGGGTCTGGGTCACTTTGCCGCCGCCGCCGGGTCCGAGCACCGCATGTGAATCGATGCTATGGCTGACCGGACTGTCGAGCGCGTTGTGCAGCGTGAGTGTGACCGTATCTCCTTGGCGGACGCGGATCATCGGGCCCGGCACGGTTCCGTTATAGGTCCAATAATGGTAACCGATTCCCTCGGCGAGGAGCCCGGTGACCGGCCGGGCTTCCAGCTCGACATGAACCGCCGCCGGCTTCTTGCGGTTGACGGGTGGAGCAATCGCCGGCGCGGGCAGCCGCTCGAGGTTCGCGGGCAGATCGGCTACCACTGCCTCATCTGCTACGGAAGCAGGAGACGAGGCGGCCGGGGGGTTTTGCGCCTCCTGCGCCTGGGCACAGGCGGCGTGCCAAGCCGTGCCTAAAATGGCGGGAAGCGTGACCGCACGCATAAAGGATAGAAGCTGCTCGCCAAAGCATTTGAACATATCGCCCTGTGGCATCGGTTCACTCCCTTTGAAAAGCACCGGTGGAATCGTCCCGCCCGTGTATTTTTAGCCCCTCTTCCGCAATCGAACGAAGCTTAGCGGCCGGTCAAAAAGCGCCGACGATCAGTCTGCCCGTCATTCCCGCGTCGCGGTGACCTGGCAGATCGCAAAGGAATTCATATTCTCCGGGCTTCTCGAACACGGTATTCTTGCGGGCGATCTCGCCGGCCTTTGCCTGCAAGCGAAAACCGAAAGCCGGCACGAAAAGACCGTGCTCCGTTTCACCTCCACTGTTGTCGAGAACCAGGGTGACCGCGCGCCCGGCGGCGACCCGAACTTTCGCCGGAGCATAATTGAACTCCGTGGCGACGATCCTGACTTCGGCTGGGTTCATCGCGCTCGAGGGCTCCAGCGCCGCAATCTCTGGTGCCTGCGCCCTGGTTGTTGATGGTATCGCGACCGCCGCCAGGCTGAACGCCATCATGAAACTGAACGGCAAATGGCGTCCGGACTTTTTCGATTCTACCATTTTCCTCTCCCATCAACTTAGAGACGATATTATTGGTCTTGTCCTGGTTAAGCACGCTATCCATCCCGGCGCACCCCCTGATTGGGGGGTGCCGATCTCAGTCCTGCCGGGCCATTCAAGGCGGTGGCCTGGACGAGGAAGCTAATGACCGCGCGCCCGGCGGCGACCTGAACCTTCGTCGGAGAAAATCTGAATTCCGTGGAAACGATCCTGACTTCGGCTGGCTTGGTTTCGTTCAAGGAGCCACGTGCAGGATTCTCTTGTGCGAGGCCCCGCCCAGCTGACAACGTCGCAATTGCTGGCAGAGCGAATGCCATAACGAAATCGAACGATGAACGGCGTCCGGACTCTTTCCGAGCCACTATTTCTCGCTCCAACAATCGTTGCTATGGCAATTTAGCCAGTTGCACTGAATCGGTGTTGGTGGATCATCGCCACCACCGAATCCCAAAACTGCACCCGGGACCTCATCGCGGAGACCGCAGTCTCCTCGGCCTCGCGCCATTTTGTGGCGCTGTCGCCACATATGGCCGCAACCATCTCGAGCGCCATTGGACCATGCTTGTCGGTGTCGACCTCGATGTGCCGGTCGAGATAGTAAATGAACCGCTCGATACGAGTGGAGTTGCTCTTGTGAATTTCCTCGACAATGTTCCGAAACATCTCGGGAATGACGTCCTCCCTGCCGAATGTGAAGCACGCGGCGATGCGGTGCAACTCTCCCGATCGGATGACATTGAATGTTGTGTTCACAAAGCGACATGCGCCGGGAGGGGCCGCGCAGCAACCAAGCGCATGACCCACATCCTCTCGGCGACGAATCCGCGCGATGAAATCGTCGATGGCTCCGGTATCGGCGCCCACTTGTCCCATCGCGTCGAGATAAAGTTCGAAATGGCTGGCGAACCCACCGAGCCCATCCTCGTCGGTTTCTTCCGTCATAACGATGTCATTGATGAGTCTGCGCGTGTTCGGTTGGCCAGCCGGGATCCACGGAACGTCAACGCACGAAAGCGCCCTTTGCAGCGCCTTGAGCAATGACATGAAATCCCATACAGCAAATGCATGGTGCTGCATGAAGGTACGCAACTCATCGATGGACCGAATGCTTGTGTAAACGGGATGCGCCATAAGCATTCGACGTTCGTGCTCGATATTGTGGATCAGTTTCCCTTTTCGATCGCCGCAATCGGCGTTGAATGGTGCAAGGCGCAAGGAATTCATTTCTTTCCCCAATTCTCCCTCCCGTGAAATGCCTTTGAGGCAGTGTCACCGCTAAACTGCACCAGTAGCGGCTCGGGCGCGCCCCCTGATTGGGGGTGCCGATCTCAGTCCTGCCGCGCCGTTCAAGGCGGTGGCCTGGACCAGGAAGCTAACCGGCCGGCGACAGGCACAATGGCTTTCGGAGCCGCGGCGGGCGTAAACTTTGACCTGCCGAGCCTTTTTGATGACATTATCCTGGGACAGGAGATAGAGTTTCTTCGGCGCGGGGGGCTCCCCCCTATAAAACGCAGCCGTTTCTCCTCGGCGTTACCAACCTTCGCGCCACTCTCCTCCGTTAGGTTCAATTAGTTCAGGGGAATGCTTTTCTTCAGGGACAGCCCGTCTTAAGGTACAGCCCGGTGCCAAATTCTTGCGGTGTTTGTTGGGTGCGACCGGACCGAGATCGATGTGTTTGTTTTCGTTAAGGGTCCGGGTCCGGGTTTGGAGTTTCCGCCGCCCAGCGAGGGGGGCGGCGCTACTTCTATTCGCGAGCGCGATGCTTGCCGCCTGCACGACTCCGCCGCCGGTGGGAGCCAACGAGCCGCCGGACGCGGTGGACCGCATCCGCGCCGTCGACTTGCAGCCGCGGTTTCCTCAATCCACTGGCACGGCCGATACGGGAACGGCGGGGAATAGACCCCAGCTATATTACGGGAACTCGGGCGGGCAAGCGACGGGCCGGGCGGCGGCCTCGCCTGACCCTGGCCCCGGTCCTAGCTCTGGCGCGAGCACGGCCCCTGGCGAGGGCGTCAACTTGAACTTCGAGGATAGTCCGGTGAGTGCCGTGGCGAAAGTCATTTTGGGCGACATTCTCGGGGTGGGTTATTCGATCGATCCCCGCGTGCAAGGCACCATCAGCCTTTCCTCGGGACGTCCGGTTCCGAAATCCCAGGTGTTGTTCGTCCTGGAGAGCGCGTTGCGCACGAGCAATGCGGTATTGGTGCACGATGCCGGGGGCTACCATATCGTTCCGGCGGACGACGCCGTCGGCAGCGGCCACGTCGATCGCGCGGGCGAGGGCCGCAATCTGGAGCCTGGTTACGGAATCTCGGTGGTCCCGTTGCGGCACGTTTCGGTGCAAACGATCACCAAACTCTTGGAAAGCTTCGCGACAAAACCCGGTTCGATCCGGGCCGACCCAGCAAGCAACCTGCTTCTCGTCGTCGGCAACGGTACCGAGCGCCGCAC
>JBAUNU010000074.1:0-3506 GCA_049579405.1 Methylocella sp. | reverse complement strand
GAACCCCCGGGACGCCTCCAAGCAAGATGCCGCGGCCGCCGTTCTGGCGCCGCAGAGCCAGGCCCGCCGCCTCGATCGCGAGCCGTCCGGCGACTTGGCTCATCGGAGCGAGAAGCGGCAGGCCTTGGCCGTCCGGCCCGGTTACTGTTTCGTAGGCGACGGCGGTGCAGCCGGAAGCCAGCAACCCTTTTGTCTGCGCGAGATCGGCCGCGAGATGCAAAAATGCGAAAACGATCTGATTTTCGCGCAGCTTCGTCCATTCGCACTCCTGCGGCTCCTTCACCTTGACGATCATTTCGGATTTGGAGAAAACTTCGGCGGCGGTGTCTACTATTGTGGCGCCGGCCGCCAAATAGGCCTGATCCATGGCATTGATCCCGGCGCCGGCGCCGGTTTCGACGCGCAGCTCGTGCCCAGCGGCGGCGAATTCGCGGACCGACTCCGGGGTCAACCCGACCCGATATTCCTGCTCCTTGATTTCCTTCGGCACGCCGATCCGCATTTGCCAGGCTCCAGATCAAAACACCGCGTATGCCCAATCGCTTTGGATGTGGTACGATTGGTCGTGGAAAACAATCCGGCGATCGCGGACACCTCGAAGCGGCCGGGCTAGGATCGGCGGGTGCCCGCACGTCGATTCGGCTGGTACGTTCGGTGCCGTTGGCGCGTTCAGGCATCCGAGCGGCGGGCGTAAGCCGGCGGGAAAAAGACATTCAGTCACGCTCCCGTCATCAATTGCAACGAAATTCCAGCGGCCGTTAGGTCAAGGAGGGGATGCTGAGCTCGCAAGCGGAAAGACGAAAGCTGGCCGTTGTCAAACGCAGCGCGGAGCCAAACCGCGGCATGAAAACCAATCCGGCCGCGGCGAACCATATTTCGGCCCCCGTGGCGGCGACGCCGGACGGGAGCGATCGTGCCGCGGTTTCGCTTGAATTCGCGGTGCAGCTCGACACGGTCCAAGGAGCGTCCGGGCCGGCCGCCGCTATTCCGCCCATGGACCATCGCGACGAATCCGCCGCGCCGCCGCGCGGGGTTACGCCATCGCCGCAGCGCTTCATCAACCGCGAATTGTCCTGGCTCGAATTCAACCGGCGGGTCTTGCTGGAGGCCTCGAACCGCAATCATCCGTTGCTCGAACAATTGCGGTTCCTGTCGATTTCCGCCGACAATCTCGACGAATTCTTCATGGTGCGGGTCGCCGGTCTTCGTGGTCAGATGCGTGCCGGAATCGCGGCGCCATCCGAGGACGGGCTTTCGCCGCCCGAACAGCTTGGCAAGATTCGCGAGCGCGTAAACCTTTTGGCGGCGGAACAGCAACGCCGCTGGCGCGAGTTACGCAAGGAGCTGCACGGCGCGGGAATTACGCTGATCGATCCGCCGGACCTCAACAAGGATGAAACGGAATGGCTGCGCCAGCATTTCCTGACGCATATTTTTCCGGTTCTGACACCGCTTGCCGTCGATCCGGCGCATCCGTTTCCGTTCATCCCGAATTTCGGATTTACGATTGCCCTCGAATTGCTCGGGCCAAGCGACCACAAAAACCGCACGGCCTTGATCCGTCTTCCCGCTAAAATCGAACGGTTCATCCGCCTCCCCGAGGAGCCGAGCAGTAAGGACCAGCGCTTCGTCACGCTCGAAACCGCTATCGGCATGTTCACGCAAAGCCTGTTTCCCGGCTATCACGTGCGTGGTCATGGGCTCTTCAGGGTCATTCGCGACAGCGATCTCGAAGTCGAGGAGGAGGCCGAGGACCTGGTGTTATTGTTCGAGAGCGCGCTGAAGCGGCGGCGCCGGGGTTCGGTCATCCGGCTCGAATTCGACAGCAGCATGCCCGAGGAGCTGCGCGGATTTGTCGCCGAGGAACTCGATGTCCTGGGAGACGAGATTTTTATCCTGGACGGGATGCTGGCCTTGAACGAGCTGTCCGAACTTGTCAGTCTCGACCGGCCGGACCTCAAGTTCAAGCCTTATAATCCGCGCTTTCCGGAGCGTGTCCGCGACAATGGCGGCGATTGTTTCCTCGCGATCAAACAAAAGGATCTCGTCGTCCACCACCCTTATGAATCCTTCGACGTGGTGGTCCAGTTCCTCAATCAGGCGGCGGCCGATCCCAATGTCGTCGCGATCAAGCAGACACTTTATCGCACCTCCGCCGACAGTCCGATCGTGCGCGCTTTGGTCGAGGCGGCGGAAGCCGGCAAGTCGGTGACCGCCCTCGTCGAGCTCAAGGCGCGCTTCGACGAGGCCGCCAACATTCGCTGGGCGCGCGATCTCGAACGCGCCGGCGCGCAAGTCGTGTTCGGCTTCATCGAACTAAAGACGCACGCCAAATTGTCGATGGTCGTGCGCCGTGAAGCCGGCTCCCTCATCACCTATTGCCATGTCGGCACCGGCAATTACCATTCGGTGACGGCGAAGATCTATACCGACATTTCGTTCTTTACCGCCGATCCGGTCATCGGGCGCGATGTATCGCGGATCTTTAATTATATCACCGGCTATGCCGAGCCGGCCGGGCTCGAACGGATGGCGGTTTCGCCGATTTCGCTCAAGCAGCGGTTGCTTGAGCATATCGCCCAGGAGATCGCTTTTGTTAAAGCCGGCAAGCCGGCCGCAATCTGGGCAAAGTGCAATGCCCTCGTCGATCCCGAGATCATCGACGCCCTCTATGCGGCGAGCAATGCGGGGGTAAACATCGACCTCGTCGTGCGCGGGATCTGCTGCCTTCGGCCGGGCGTCGAGGGGCTGTCCGAAAACATAAGGGTCAAATCGATCATCGGCCGGTTTCTCGAGCATGCCCGGGTTTATTGCTTCGGCGGCGGCCACGCTCTGCCGCATCCCAAGGCCCATGTCTATATTTCCTCGGCCGACCTGATGCCGCGCAATCTCGACCGGAGAGTCGAGGCGCTGCTGCCGATTCTCAATCCGACGGTGCACGAGCAGATCCTTGATCAGATCATGGTCGCCAATCTGATCGATAATCAGCAGAGCTACCGGGTCTTGCCGGACGGTTCGAGCGCGCGCATAAAAGCGCCCAAAAGCGAAGAGCCGTTCAACGCGCACTCCTACTTCATGACCAACCCCAGTCTGTCCGGCCGTGGAAAATCCCTCAAGCATTCGAGTCCGAAAACCCTCCTTAAACGGCTGGATGGCCGTTAAGGGCTCGACGTCCGAAAATCGCCGAGAGGCAATTCCGCAAACCAGGGCCAAGGAGCCCCTCGCGATCGTCGACGTCGGGTCGAACTCGGTTCGTCTCGTTGTCTACGAATGTTTGAGCCGCTCGCCCCGCCCGATTTTCAATGAGAAATCGCTGTGCGCCCTCGGCAAGGGCGTGGCAACCACCGGCCATCTCCCGCAAGCCGGCGTCGAAAAGGCGCTCGCCGCCCTGCGCCGCTTCCGGGTCTTGAGCGATATCATGGGCGTGTCGGTCCTGCACGTTCTTGCAACCGCCGCCGCCCGCGACGCTTCGAACGGAGCCGAATTTCTCGCCGCCGCGGCGGAAG
>JBAUNU010000073.1:0-2146 GCA_049579405.1 Methylocella sp. | reverse complement strand
GGCAAGGGCTGCTTCAGGATGGTCGTGGAAGCGCAAGCGAGGTCAGAAGCAGCTTTTGGCGGGAAATGGCAAATACCGGCCAAAAACCCCACCAAGCCCTGGCGATCTTCAAAGCCACTGGCGTTTCCACACGGTCTGAGGGGGTTACGCACATCAGGTGCGTGTGTCTGACTTGGCACAACGCCAATTCGAATCGGCCCGCCGCCGGTCTGACGCGGCGACCCCCGGCCGGTCACCCTCGCTTGGCTCGTGACCGGGATCACCGTAATTTGTCAAAGCCGCAAGCTGGATGCTCGCGTCGAATGCCATTCGGGCATTGATCCTCCCGGCGCCGCAGGGTACGACAATCACAGGCAAAAGGCATGACCGGACGGTTCGGCCACGCTAACCCAGGCTGATTCGCGATGAATTTTGTGGATTTTCTCTCGCGCCGCGCCGGAAATCCTGCCCGGCGGCGGTGCGCAGTGCAAACAATTGGATCGGTGGCGCGCTTTTTTCGTCCCTGGTGCCCGAATGCTGTCCCCGCAGTCTTGCTGGCGGTTCTCCTCCTGAGTCCGGCCGGGGGCGTCACCGCGGCCTTCGCCCAGACGATTCAAACCAGCGCTCCCCATGCGATTTTGATCGATTCGGCCAGTCAAAGCGTCCTGTTCGAGAAGGATGCCGACGCTCTCGTCACCCCGGCGTCCACGGTCAAGATCATGACCGCCGAAATCGTGTTCCATGAGATTGCCCTGGGCCATCTGCATCTCGACGATCAATTCGTCGTCAGCGAGACGGCCTGGCGCTATGGCGGCGCGCCGGCGCGGGGGTCCGCCATGTTCGCCGCCCCCAATAGCAGCATTAGGGTCGAGGATTTGATCCGCGGCCTGGTAATCGTGTCCGGCAATGACGCGGCGATCGCGCTTGCCGAAGGGATCGCCGGATCGGAAGGAGCGTTCGCCACGCTCATGACGAAACGCGCGCGCGAGCTTGGATTGGAGCGTTCGACATTTACCAACGCATGGGGCAGGGGTGACCCCGAGCAAAAAGTGAGCCCCAGGGAAATGGCAGCCCTCGCCAATCACGTCATCCTGACCTACCCGGATCTTTATAAATATTTCGGCGAGAAAGACTTCACCTGGAACAAGATCAAACAGGCGAACCGTAATCCCCTATTGACCATGGATCTCGGCGCGGACGGGCTGAAAACCGGCAACATCGACGAAAGCGGCTATGGCCTTGTCGCCTCCGCCGTCCAAAACGGTCAGCGTCTGATCCTGGCGCTCTACGGCTGCCGGACCGCCAAGGAGCGTGTCGAGGAAGCGCGCAAGATTTTCCTTTGGGGGTTTCGTTCGTTCGACTCGAAAACGGTTTTTCAGGCTGGCGAGACGATCGGGGGCGCCAAGGTCTACGGTGGCAGCGCCTCGGAGGTGCCGCTTATCGCCGGCAAGGAAGTGAGGATTCTCGTGCCGCGGACAGCGACCGGAAAATTCACCGGGCGCATTGTCTACACGGGTCCGCTGATCGCGCCGGTCGAGGCGGGAAAAGAGGTTGCGCGTCTCAAGATCTTTCGTGGAACGGAGCAAATCCTCGATCTGCCTTTGAAGACGGCGGCGGCGGTCGGGCAGGGCGCGCTGCCGCGCCGGGCCATGGACGCCGGGATCGAATACGCGACCGGGCTCTTCCGTAAATATGTCGTCAAGCGATGAGCGAGGCGCGGCCGCAAATCCATGCCGCAAGAGCGCGCGGATCCTTCATCACGCTCGAAGGTGGCGAAGGCGCTGGCAAATCGACTCAGACCGGCCATCTCCTTGGCAATCTCCGGAAAGCGGGAATAGAGGCCATTGGCACCCGCGACCCCGGCGGATCGCGGGGCGCGGAAATCTTGCGCAAAGTGCTCCTGTCGGGCGGCGTGGCGCGCCTTGGCCCGGCCGCCGAAGCAATCCTCTTCGCGGCGGCTCGGGTCGACCATATCGACAAGAAGATCGAGCCCGCCCTGGAGGCCGGAACTTTTGTCGTCTGCGACAGGTTCGCGGACTCGACAAGGGCTTATCAAGGCACGCGCGGACAACTCGATCCGCGGTTCCTGCGCGCGCTCGAACGCGTCACCTTGGGCGATGTCCGGCCCGGCCTGACCTTGATCCTCGACCTTCCGGCGGCCGAAGGC
>JBAUNU010000072.1:0-1819 GCA_049579405.1 Methylocella sp. | reverse complement strand
CCTTAAGACCATATTTTCCTTTTTTGGTGAGCATTCTTCCAACCTCGACCGGCAGTTTGCCGTGCAAACGGATCCAATCGGCGACAATATTGAGCCGCTTCGCAGATATCCACAAGTTTTATAGTCTTTGACGGTAAACTATGCCGGTACGGTGGAGGCCCATCGATTATGATCGGCAACCCGCGCGCGCGGATGTGAGGCGGCGAGCAAAGCCAAGCCTCCAAAACGCATAAGCCGGCGCGAGCGCGTCAAATCACCCCTCGTCCGCAACATCGAACGCGCCGCGATCGGCACCGCCGCCAACCAAAATCGCGCGCTTGCCCGAATGATTGGGCGCGCCGACGACGCCTTCCTGTTCCATCCGCTCGACGAGAGAGGCCGCTTTATTATAGCCGACCGACAGGCGGCGCTGGATGTAGCTCGTCGAGCATTTTTTGTCGCGCAGAACGATGTTGACCGCGCGGTCGTAGAGATCGCCCGCTTCCTCGGCATCCATGCTGCCCGGCGCCGGCTCGTCGCCATCCTCGCCGTCCCCGCCGTCGTCCTCGGTGATCGCGTCGAGATATTCCGGCTGCCCTTGGGTCTTCAGATGCGCGACGATCTTTTCGACCTCGCTGTCGATGACGAAAGGCCCATGCACGCGCGAAATGCGTCCGCCCCCCGCCATGTACAGCATGTCGCCTGAGCCGAGAAGCTGCTCGGCGCCTTGCTCGCCTAGGATTGTGCGGCTGTCGATCTTGGAGGTGACCTGAAACGAAATGCGGGTCGGAAAATTCGCCTTGATCGTCCCCGTGATGACATCGACGGAGGGGCGCTGCGTGGCCATGATGAGGTGAATGCCCGCCGCGCGCGCCATCTGGGCAAGCCGCTGGATCGCGCCTTCGATGTCCTTGCCAGCGACCATCATGAGATCGGCCATCTCATCCACGATCACCACGATGAAAGGCAGCACCGAAAGCTGCATCGCCTCGTGTTCGTAGATCGCTTCGCCGGTCTCGCGATCGTAGCCGGTCTGGACCGTCCGCATGAGGGTCTCGCCCTTGGCGGCCGCCTCCGCGACGCGGGCGTTAAACCCGTCAATGTTGCGGACGCCGAGCTTCGACATGTTCTTGTAGCGCTCCTCCATTTCGCGAACCGCCCATTTTAGCGCGACGACCGCCTTCTTTGGGTCGGTGACGACCGGCGTCAGCAAATGCGGAATCCCGTCATAGACCGACAATTCGAGCATTTTCGGATCGACCATGATGAGACGGCATTCCTGCGGCTTCAGCCGGTAGAGCAACGACAGGACCATCGTGTTGATGGCAACCGACTTGCCCGATCCCGTCGTCCCCGCGACGAGAAGATGCGGCATTCTTGCCAGATCGACGATGATCGGCTCGCCGCCGATGGTCTTGCCGAGCGCGATCGCCAGCCGGTGTTTGGTTTTCTCGAAATCCTGCGACCCAAGCAATTCGCGCAGATAGACCGTCTCGCGCCGCTGGTTGGGCAATTCGATGCCGATGGCGTTGCGCCCCTGGACCACGGCGACGCGTGCCGAGAGGGCCGACATCGAACGCGCGATGTCGTCGGCAAGACCGATCACCCGCGAGGATTTGATGCCGGGCGCCGGCTCCAGTTCGTAAAGCGTCACCACCGGACCTGGCCGCACATGAATGATCTCGCCCTTGACGCCGAAATCCTCGAGCACGCCTTCAAGCAGTCTGGCGTTCTGGCCGAGCGCGTCCTCGGAGACCTTGTTCGCGGCAGGCTTCCGGGGCTCGCCGAGGATGTGCAACGGCGGCAAGACATAGTCGTGCCGCGCCAGCCGGTCGAGCAA
>JBAUNU010000071.1:0-2348 GCA_049579405.1 Methylocella sp. | reverse complement strand
GTGATTACTTTATCATGACGCATATCCTGCATTGCTGAAATAGTTTGCGCATTGTTGCGGCGCGAAGTGGTCGAGCGAGGTTCCGAGGCGGTTCCATATCGCGTCGATGGTTCTCTCGCCGGCTTTTCGCATGAGATGTTTCAGCTTGGCGAAGACCTGCTCAATCGGGTTCAGATCGGGGGAATAGGCCGGGAGGAAGATGCGCTTGGCTCCGGCGGCGCGAATGGCGTCTCGTCCTGCTTGGCTTTTGTGGCTTCCCAGATTGTCGAGAGAGACGATGTCGCCTGGCCGCAGCGCCGGGACGAGACATGGCTCGACATCGGCGAGGAACCGCGCGCTATTGATCGGGCCGTCAAAGACGCATGGCGCTTCGATCCCGTCGCAGCGCAGCGCGGCCACAAAGGTTGACGTCTTCCAGTGGCCGTAAGGCACGCGTGCGGCGAGGCGCCTGCCGCGCGCGCACCAGCCCCGGAGCGGCGCCATATTGGTCTTGATCCAGGGTTCGTCGATGAAAACCAGGCGCTGGAATCAATCTTGTCCTGATCGCGTTTCCAGCGCGCGATGGCGGGCGACGCCGGGGCGATTTTGCTCGGCCGGAAATACGCTTTTTTTTTATAACTGATCTTCTCGCGATGAACGAAGTTCCAGACCGTTCGATAGCTCACCCTGACGCCCCGTTCGGCCCGTTCGGCGACCAGCCCGCGCAAGGTCATGTCCGGCCCGCTGGCGATCCGCTGCAGAAGCCACGCCCGCTGTTCGCCAATCAGAACGCGCGGCCGATGGCCCCCCTCTTTCCAGGCGCCGCGCGGCCCGTCGCGCGAAAGCGCTGCGACCATTTCACGCCACTCCAAACGCCCACCCTGCAACGTCGCCGCAACCGAGCGGACCGTCTCGCCCGCCACCACCCGCGCAACCGCGCGATCACGAAGATCCAAGGAATAAGGCTTGGTCATCCATGCTGGCCTCCGATCCCGTCCCAACCTTGAATCAGAAAAAAGCCGATTTGGGAATCCCTCGCGATTCACTCAAACCTCATCCCGCTCTAGCTGTAATGTCTCGACAGGTTGTTCACGGGGGAAACTGAGGTTTGTGGGATTTGCGAGCTCCACAGGCTCGAGAGACCCACCCGTGAACATTCAATTAGACTATGCCAAAAAAAAAGCACCGAAACACCGCGCTCCATTGCCGGCGCCCGTAGGCGTTTCGCCCGCGGCCGTCAGGAAATGGCTCCGGCGCCACCAAACCGAAGGCGTGGCGGGTCTCCGGACCAGCCGGCCGCATCCCCGGCGAACCCGGATCTCATCAGATTGCGCGGGCCGAAGCCTGCGCCGGAACCGTCAGCCGTTCTGCAAGATCGCCCCCGAGAGGCCGGGCTTTCCCTTAAGCCCGGTGGCCCGCATCGCAAAGGCCAAGCGGAGGGCTATGCCAAATCCAAAATAGACGGCGGATAATGGTTGGTCTGGTTTCCTACCTTGAATCTGCGTCATTCATACAATCCATTGGCAGCGAATGCCGACTCCGCATCAAACGCGGCCGCAAAATCGGTCCAACTGGAAATTTTAAATTGGCTTTCTGCCAAAACTTCGCGGGACGCGCGCCGGCCGGCGCTATAAGCCTGACGTTTGGCGTCTCACTTGGGTCTCGGCGTGACGGAATCAAAATCTTCCTCCGGGCGCGAAGCGGGGCGCTCGCTAAAGACGCGCGTCAAGACCGCGCGGCAGCGGTCGCTTTCCTCGACCTTGTGGCTCGAGCGCCAGCTCAACGATCCTTATGTGGCAAGGGCCAAGCGGGAGGGTTTTCGTTCCCGCGCGGCCTATAAGCTGCTTGAGATCGACGCCCGCTATCGTTTCCTGAAACCCGGGCAAAAAGTTGTCGATCTCGGCGCCGCGCCGGGGGGGTGGTCGCAGGTGGCCGTGCGGAAGACTGGCGCGGAAATAGGACATGGCAGGGTCATCGGCATCGATCTCCTCGCCATTGAGCCGCTGCCCGGCGCCGAATTCAAGGTCCTGGATTTCACGGTCTCGGGCGCGCCGCTGCTGCTCAAGGATTGGCTCGGCGGCGGGGCCGACGTGGTCCTCTCCGACATGGCGGCGAACGCGACCGGCCACAGGAAAACCGATCATTTGCGGATCGCCGGCCTCGTCGAGCTCGCGGCCGATTTCGCCTGCGAAATTTTGACCAATGGGGGCGCTTTCGTCGCCAAGGTTTTTCAAGGCGGCACCGGGCACGAGCTGCTCGCCCGCCTCAAATGCGAATTTTCGGCCGTGCGCCACGTGAAGCCGCGCGCCAGCCGTGCCAATTCGGCCGAGCTTTACGTGCTTGCGACGGGGTTTAGGGGCGCGGGCACG
>JBAUNU010000070.1:0-4550 GCA_049579405.1 Methylocella sp. | reverse complement strand
GCTCATTAAGACTATGAATGACAAGAAGAACGCCGTGCGCGCCGCCCCCGCGAAATTGCCGCGCGGTTTCGCCGACCGTCTGCCGGCCGAGATCGCGGCAACGGAAAAAATGCTCGCCGTCATCAAGGAGTCTTACGAGCTTTACGGTTTCGAGGCGGTCGAGACCCCGCTCATCGAGTTCACCGAGGCGCTCGGCAAGTTCCTGCCGGACCAAGATCGCCCCAACGAAGGCGTCTTTTCGTTCAAGGACATCGCTGGCGATCTATCGCAACAGCGAGATCGCAGTGACGAAAACTGGCTTTCGCTGCGCTACGATCTGACCGCGCCGCTCGCCCGCTATGTCGCGGAAAATTTCGACAAATTGCCAAAACCCTATCGCAGCTATCGCGCCGGCTATGTGTGTCGCAACGAAAAGCCGGGGCCGGGAAGGTTTCGCCAGTTCATGCAGTTCGACGCGGATACGGTTGGCGCGGCGAGCGTCGCGGCGGACGCCGAGTTGTGCATGATGGCGGCGGACACGCTGGAAAAGCTAGGAATCAAGCGCGGTGATTACGTCATTAAGGTCAACAACCGCAATGTGCTCGACGGCGTGATGGAGGCGATCGGCCTCGGTGGCGCGGAAAATGTGGGGCGCAGGCTCATGGTGATGCGGGCGATCGATAAGCTCGATCGTTTGGGTGACGAAGGCGTGCGCCAGCTTCTCGGACAGGGGCGAAAGGACGAGAGTGGCGATTTCACCGAGGGCGCGGGTTTGAATAAGGATCATATTAATTTCGTTCATGCCGCCTCTCTTCAACGGCCTCCGCCTCAAGGTTACACGTTCGTTAATACAATTGATGAAAATTACCGGGCCGCTAATAAAATTGCGAGTTCTCGTCCGCTCGACGACATGCGGTGGATTGGCCCTTTGGACAGGTTTGAGGCTCTAGGAGATCGTTTTATCGACAATCTTGGCACGCTGGATCATTTGACCACCCTCCACCACCAATGGGGAGCGAGATTCGGGGGAGCGAGTGACGAGGGTTTCGCCGAATTAAAGGAGTTGGTCGAGGTCTGCGAATCTGCTGGCTATGGATCGCTCCGCATCGTAATCGACCCCTCCGTCGTGCGGGGGCTCGAATATTATACCGGCCCCGTCTTTGAGGCTGAACTCACCCTGCGAGGCGAGGACGGCAAGCCGGTCCGTTTCGGGTCGGTCGGCGGGGGAGGGCGCTATGACGGCCTTGTCGGCCGGTTTCGCGGCGAAAATGTTCCCGCGACCGGCTTTTCGATCGGCGTCTCAAGGCTTTTTGCGGCCCTGCAACAAATTAATTCGCCATTCGTTGCCTTGCACACGCAGCGCGGGCCGGTTGTCGTCCTCGTGCTCGACAAGCCCGAGATTACCCACTACCAGCGTCTTGTCACCGGTCTGCGGAACGCCGGCATCAGGGCCGAACTCTACCTCGGGCAAGCGGGCATGAACGCGCAGCTCAAATATGCCGACAGGCGCGGCTCGATCTGCGCCGTCATCCAAGGCTCGAACGAGCGCAATCATCGAGACGGCCCGCAAGTGACGATCCGCGATCTGGTGCTCGGCGCCGAACTCGCGGCCTCCACCAAGGACCGCGCGGATTATTTGGAGCTTCGCGCCAACGCGCAGTTCACTGTCCCGGAATATCAACTCGTTGAGTCCGTCCAAAAGGTGCTTGCGCGTCACGTTTGAACCGGGGCGTGAGCCTGCATAACCTGCATAATAAGCCTAGGCAGGGTTGAAGCACGCGGCGGCGAGGGCTGGCATATAGTGGCATGTAGTGGCATGTAGAGAGCTTTCCGGACGCTGGCCCGTCCGCCGCGGATGAAGGCGCGCCCGGTCCAGCCTCCGGATTGGCGAGCGGCGGGCGCAAGACCGGCAAGGCTCGCCGCCTGGCTGGCTTCGAGCGGCGCGACAAGCGGGATTGCTTTATCATGACGGATCCTGCGTTCCTGA
This sequence comes from Methylocella sp., assembly GCA_049579405.1. GTDB lineage: Bacteria > Pseudomonadota > Alphaproteobacteria > Rhizobiales > Beijerinckiaceae > Methylocapsa. Next base: position 2,584 of record JBAUNU010000070.1, on the reverse strand, counting down.
TATAGCTTGCGCATACTTGCGGCGAGAATGACCCATCCAACCAGTAACATGCTTAGGTCATCGACTCATTAAAGCGCATCCAGATTCGAAGTGAAGCGAGTTTGACGCCGGCGAGGAAGTTATCGGCGTTTTGTCGTAGCGCGGGGCTACGGCGCGGTAGTGTTTGATTTTGTTGAAGAAGCGCTCGATGAGGTTTCGGTATCGGTAAAGGTAAGAGCTGAAGGCCGGGACATTCTTGCGGTTTGGCATGGGCTTGATGTTGGCCCCTGCGCCGCGTTCATCGAGGCTTTTGCGCAGCTCGTCGCTGTCATAGGCGCGGTCGGCCAGGAGCGTCTGGCCCTCCCCGAGAGCACCCAGCATGTCGCGAGCGCGGCGCCCGTCATGGGCCTGGCCTTCGGTCAGGATTAGGTTGTCCGCCTCCTGCAAATCTGAAACAAAACCTGTTCACGGTTGTTGTTGAGGCATGGAGCCTGTCTGTCTTTGCCGGAGAGCCTCACGTTGTTTCTCGATGGCGTGCCGGGCGTGTGCGATGGCGACGGAAAACGCGGTCGAATCGGCGGTTCCGCTGGCTTGTCCCTTGACGAACCACGCAATAATCCCGTTGAGCTCCTCCTCCAAGGCCTTGAGATCGGAAGCTTGCGCTACAAAAGCCTTGTCGGCGAGCTCGATCAGGCGATCGATCTGCCGCAGATCGCTTTCGGATTTCTTGCGATTGAGGTGTCCGGCCAGCAGCGCGATCGCGGAGCCGGCCATGCTCAAAACCATGCCGCCCAGATAGAAATATTTCTGGAACTCATCGAAGAAGCTCTGCTCTCCGCTGTTGAGATAGGCCACGACGCCCGGATGGACCGGCAAGACTGGGTTCTTGTCGTCGGGGTCGGGCGCTTCGATCTGACTGGCGAGCGGCGTTTTGGCTACCAGCTGGGCTTTGGTCTTGAAAATGGATCGCGCGATTGCTCCTGCCACGGCATCAAGCATCGTGTTTGGAGCGACGAAGCGGTAAGTGATGGCGAGGGTTGTCACCGTGTCATCGGGGGTGGGCGGCCGCCTTCGGAAGGCGCCGGCGGGCACGTCGATCGACTCGAGGCCGGGAAACCGCTTGTTGATCGCGTCCGCCTCGTCGATGGCGAGGATGCCGGGAGCGCCTTTGGTCGCGAGCTTGACGGCGCTGACAACGTCGACGACCTCGCCTGGTCCCATCGGGCCGACGGCGAGGACCGCCACCACATGCTTGTCATGAACCGCCGCCCCGATTTCAGCGAGCGGCAGGAAAATCCGTTTCACCGCTTTCACCGGAATATTGTAATAGCTCAAGATCGAATCGAGGGTCTGCTCGTTGTAAGTTTGCAAAGGCCCTAGCGGGATGCCGATGGTCTTGCCGGCGATGCTTGGGATTTTGTCGATCGGGGACTTGGCTGGTACGACGAAAGCGACGACATCCCGGCGCAGAATGGCGATGGTCTCGCCGTTGGTGGGGATCACAGCGTCGCTGCGCACGATGCCGAGGTCCGTGGCGTGATCCTCGATCGCCTTGGCGCTCGCGGCTAAATCGGCGACTTGGACAAGTTTAATGTGGATGCGCGGATGATTTGCCTCGGTGACCGAAGCGAAGGCCGTGATGAAACGATAGGCCGTGCTGCCGGGCGGACCGGTCGTTACGCGGAGTTTCGCTCGCGGCGACCAGAAATAGACCGCCGCCACGACGGCCGCCACGACGCCCCAGAGGGTTGCGGCCACGAGTAGCGCAGGGCGCATTCGACGAGTTGCTTTGCGTTCCGAACGGCCTAAAGTCATCCCGCGATAGCCGAAGCCGCGGGTAGCGCATGACCGACAAGTGCCGCCACCCGGGGCGGTGCCCGTGTCGAGGCATCAGATAGGTTACTGCGCCATAGAAGGCGCCCCCAGGCCGCAACCGGTCCGTCGAGATCGAGCCGCAAAGATCCAGCCGACAAAGCCCGTTAACGCACGACGCGCCTGCGCACGACAACAGGCCCGCGGACTACGGCGGGCCTGTACACCACAACAGGTCTACGAACTACGGCCACAGGTCTGCGGACGACTACGGTGCGTCTGCGCACGACAACGACGGTCTTTTCCACGATCGCCTCTCGACTCCCGGCCGAAGCCGTTGCAAGCGCCCCCGGCGCGATCATCGGCCCGGCCGCAAACGTCTCCGAACTCGCGAGCGCGAGCCCTGCCACAAGACCTGCCGCCAACAGCACCGTGCGTGTCGTTTTCATTATTCGTTTCTCCTCTTCAAAGGCCGCGCTTCGAAGGACGTCCGGGTGATGAACGGTCCGTCCGGAAGGCTGGAACGTGTGGCTCACCTTCGTTTAGGCCATGCATAATGCACTTTGCCGACATTCCCAGCTCGCCGCCGGGTCCATTCCGAACCTGCCCCGGCCGAGTGTTTTTGGCAAGCTGGAATCCAAGTTGTTTCAATCCGTCATCGGGGTCTTATACCAAGTCTTGATGATCATGACCGGTAGACCCAGACCCTGGTCCCGATGGACATGATTTTCCAGGGCATGTCGATGAGCTTATTCCAGGCGAAGCAGCAATGGTCGAGGATGTCGTCGTAGGA
>JBAUNU010000069.1:0-2259 GCA_049579405.1 Methylocella sp. | reverse complement strand
AGGGCTGCTTCAGGATGGTCGTGGAAGCGCAAGCGAGGTCAGAAGCAGCTTTTGGCGGGAAATGGCAAATACCGGCCAAAAACCCCACCAAGCCCTGGCGATCTTCAAGCCACTGGCGTTTCCACACAGTCTGCTTGAATAAGGCACACTGGAAAGGGAGGGGTCCCGCCCGCCGCTCGTGACCCAAGCCGAAGTGATCGACCGAATTGCCCGGCTGGAAACTCTTGGCGTGAACTGAGCTTTGGGAACCATCATTACTGCTTGGCGTTGCAGTTTGGCAGCGGCCTACCAGCCAAGTAGTCGTCGCGGTCTCATGGTGTTGGCCAGAAAGCGGTCCTATGCCCGGCAATTTGCCAATGAGTTCGCTCACCGGAGCAATCGTCGAAACAATTACCCAGCCGCTTCTGGTCCTCGATGGCGAATTGCGCGTGGAGGCTGCGAACAGGGCCTTCTTGCAGCACTTTGAGGTTGAACCCGCGGAAACCCTGGGCTGCCTCGTCTATGATCTCGGCAACGGACAATGGAACATAGTCAGATTGCGGCGCCTGCTCGAGGAGGTGCTGAGCGAGGACGGCACGGTTGTTGACTACCGGGTAGAGCACGAATTCGAGTCCATCGGTGAGCGAATCATGTTGCTCAACTGCAACCGGATGCGGCGCGACGACACCACCGACACGATTCTGCTTGCCATCGCCGATATCACCGAGCGCGAGCGTCTGCGTTTCGAGCTGGAAGGCCAGAAGGAGTTTGCCGAAAAGCTGATCGACAGTGTACGTGAGTCGCTTGTAGTTCTGGGCTGGGATCTGCGGGTCCATTTCGCCAATGAGAGTTTCTACACTCGCTTCGCGGTCACGCGGGAAGAGACCGAGGGCCGTCTCATTTATGAGCTCGGGAACAGGCAGTGGGACATTCCCCAGCTGCGCCTCCTTCTGGAAGAAATTCTGCCCAAAGAAAACAGTTTCGACGACTACGAAATGGAACATGAGTTCGAGTCGATTGGCAAGCGGACCATGCTGCTCAACGGCCGCCGCCTCAATCACATGAATCTTGTGCTCCTCGCCATTCGCGATGTCACTGAACAGCGCAAGCAGGAATTCCGACAGCACACCCTAATGGGCGAGCTTCAGCACCGCGTTAAGAACATCCTCAGCCTTGTGCGTGCGCTGGCCATCCAGACGCGAAAGCGCAGCCGCGGCCTGGACGACTTTTTTACCGCCTATGACGCGCGTCTAGGTGCACTCGCAAGGGTACAGGACCTTTTGGTGATCAACCCGTCCGGAATCGTCGATCTGCAGGAGATTGTCCGGCCGGAGCTGGAGGCGGTCGGTGCTGAGTACAGAAGGAATTTCACTTCCGAGGGGCCACCGGTCTCGCTTCCAGCGCGCGAGGCCCAGGTGATGGCTATGACGATCCACGAGCTGACCACCAACGCCGCCAAATACGGCGCTCTCAGGACCGACGACGGGCGGGTTGAAATCCGATGGCGCACCGATCGGCGGAACGATCGGACCCATTTGACGTTAGAATGGCGGGAACGCGGCGTACGGATCGATGAGCTGACCCCCACCCCGGGCTTCGGCTTTTGCACATGCTGGGTGGCATAGCTGAGCTAATTTTTAATCCTGCCTGGCATGCCGACTCGAGTTTCCACTACCTGTACGAGCACAGGAGAACTATGATGGCTGAACTGCTTGGTGGACGCCGCATATTAATCGTCGAGGATGAATGGCTGGTAGCACAGGACATGGGCAGCATGATCGAAGAGCTTGGCGGGGCGGTGGTCGGCCCCGCGGGCAAACTTGCTCAGGGCCTCAATCGGAAGAACTCGCGGGGGCGATTCTGGACGTCAATCTAAACGGCGAGAACACCTTCGCTTTGGCGGACAGGCTTCTTGCCAACAACGTTCCCGTCGTCTTCGCAACCGGCTATGACGCGACGATGCTGCCTGGGCGCTTCGCTGACATCTACCGGCTTGCTAAGCCCTTCACGGCCCTTGCTGTCGAGAGAACCTTTCGCACAATATTTGCGGACTGATCGGGCGGTCACAAAACCTGAGGCAATAGGGGCTGCCAGTGGTCTTTTAAAGTAACATATCGGTTCCGCTACGGCGGAGCGTCGTTTTCCTCGCCAATGTTTCCTTGTGGCAGATACTGTTGAAAAACTCAATTTATTGCCGCGATCACAATTCTTGAGGCAGCAGGTGGGCTTCAAGAAGAAAGCGCTAGGGTTCGGCAGAAAGGCTGACTTTTTAGTGTGCGG
>JBAUNU010000068.1:0-3185 GCA_049579405.1 Methylocella sp. | reverse complement strand
GAGCTGGGCCGGGGTGACACTTCCCGCGAAAACAAGATCGAACGCGGCCCTTGCTTCGGCCTCGGTCAGGCTCGACCCGGTCGCGACCTTGGCGATCAGCGGCTTGAACGCATCCATTTCCGGCCTTTAAAGCCTCAAACCCGCGCACTGGCGGAGCCTGAAATCCTGGTTCGCCTCTCATTGTGGTTCCATTGTGCCGCCAGGTCGAGAAAATTCTCAAAAATGCGCATGCCATGTTCGGATGCGATGCTTTCGGGATGAAATTGCACGCCGTGCGCGGGAAGCCGCTTGTGCGAAAGCCCCATGACAAGACCATCGGCTATCGCCGTCACCGTCAAGACATCCGGCATGGTGTCGCCGCACACGACAAGCGAATGGTAGCGGGCCGCGCGGAACGGGCCATCGAGGCCGCGAAAAACCGTTTCGCCCTGGTGTTCAATCGATGCGAGCTTGCCATGCACGGGTTTTGGCGCGCGGACGATCTCGCCGCCAAAGGCCTCGCCGATCGCCTGATGGCCGAGGCAAACTCCGAAAATTGGAATGGTGGCCCCCGCGGTCTCGATGAGCTCGAGGCAGATCCCGGCGTCGCGCGGCCAGCAAGGGCCGGGCGACAGCACGATCGCGTCGGGCGCCGCGCTCATGATTCCGGCCACGCTCATTTTGTCATTGCGAAGCACCGTGACGTCCGCGCCGAGCGCGCCCAGGCAATGCACCAGGTTCCAGGTGAAACTGTCGTAATTGTCGATCAGCGTTATGGCGGTCATGCGCGTTTTTCGTCGCCTCCGCGTCGTTTTGGGCCACCAGCGCATCAAGGTCAAGTATGGGAGGTGGGTTAGTTTTGCGATGCGCCAGTTTCTGACCTATCTCAGACGTCAAACGTGTCCGGTTTGACGCACATCGATGGTCCGGAACTCGCCAGGAAGGAGACATGCGGGTCGCAACAAAGGGGAAGAGCGGAAACGCGCGGCACACCGCGTCGGGACGCCGTCCGGGCTACTTGCTAACGAACCAAGCTGAGAGGCGTCGGGTGACAAGGGGTCTTCGACGGCGGTGCAATAGCAACTTGGGGCGTCGCTTGAGACAGGCACAACTGCTGTCATCGACCCCGGAAAGAAGCGTGATGGCTATGGCCCGGAGCGGGAACCGGCCAAATCTCGCGGAAGACTTGGCCTCACGCGAATCCGCGCCATCATGCCACCGTCCTGATGTTCGAGAATATGACAATGATAGACGAAATCGCCAGCTATCGCGAAAGGGATGTCAACTATAGCTGGATGGGCCTTGCAGGCACGGTTGCGCCAGTCAGCAACGCTGGTGCACGTGCCATCGGCGTGGATGAGCGGCACGCTGTCCATGAGAATACCCTTGGCGAAGATCTGGCTCGGCACATTTGCCTGGTCGATTTCGGCTGACGATACAACACGAAATCTGACCTGATGCATGTGGAAATTATGATCCTCGCCAGCGAGATTCACGAGCTCCCACCGCTCGGTGACGGGCGTGTTGCCCAGTCCGAGCGGCAAACAGACGGCCGGCCGCATCGGGTCGAAGGCCTTCACATCCATGAAGGTGCCTGGCACCGGGACGTCATGCTCGTCGAGTTCTTCATAACCAAGTCCGAATGCGTCGGGGTCATCCGTGGGGGCGTTAAAAAATATTCGGCGCTTGTGATTCTTTGGCAATGATTTGCAGGAGGGATCTTTATCGACCGCCGCATTTGCTGGAGTCATATCCGAAGCGAGCGCCCGCGGCACGGTCAAACCAGCCACGTCGCTTTGCACGCTCAAGGCGGCTGGCGCAGCGCCTTTTACGGCGTGGCTCTCGAAAAGAACGCGGCCGAGATCGACAGACGGCCAGGAGTCTCCGTCTGGTCCTGTAACAAAGCCCGCGGTTCGGAAGATGGCTTGCACCCCCGGCGGCGGTGTGGCCAAGGCTCCATTCGCGTCGCGGTAGGCGACCCAGATTTCCACGCGCGTGCTCGGCATCATATGGAGGCGTGAGGTGCACAGCGGTTCGGCCTGGCGTAAGCCGCGGGCTCGTGGCGCGACGCCAGGGCAAGGCACGGGACTCACTTTTTTCCCGGCGATCTGGGTGATGCTTTGCGGTGAAGCTCCTGGCCCAAGGCTGATGGCGACGCCGTCGATCGAAAGAACCTGAACGATCATGTTCTGTTTTTGCGCCGGGTTCCACAGCTGCAGATCATAGGTCACACTGCCCGAGGCATTGGTGATCCGCCAGATTTCTCCGCCTGCGGCCACTACAGGAATATCTGGAAATTGCTGACCGTTCAGCGTGAAGAACCAGCGGGCGTTGGTGTAATTGCTGCCACCGTCGGCGGTCTGATTCTGGCCAGGACAAAATCCCTGGCCGAGCGGACCAAGGGGCGCTCCTGAGGCCAGGCAGAAATCGGGATCCTCCTCATCCATGAGCGTGCCGTCAGCCAGAACTTGCGTGTCCTTGAGGATGATGTGGCGGACGCCGATCGTCTTGGCGTATTTTGCGCAGCCCGGATCATGGCAGACATAGTCGCCAACATTTCCGATGGTGATGATGCCGACCATGCCCGCCGAGACCTGGTTCAAGCCAATGCCATGCGCATGCGGATGGAACCAGTAAATTCCAGAAGGGTGGTGCGCCGGAATTTTGATTTTATAGTCCGTGGAATCGAAATCGACCACACCATGAATGTGGGGACTGACGACCGGCTTGCCATTGGCTGAGTTGAACGTCAGCACGAAGACATTGTCGCCATAGGTCGGATCGGCCTTCGACGGATAATGCGGCGATACCAGCATCCCATGGGTATGGATGTTGGTCGGATTGAGCGCTAGAAATGCCTCGTTTGGATCCTGCGCATGGCTCGAATCGGTGATCGGCGGCAGATTGTTCACGAGATGGATTTTGAGCGTATCCCCCGGCGAGAGCTGCAGACGCGTACCGCCATAAAGATTTGGCGCGCCGGGTTTGGCCGGGCAATCATTCGCTCCGTTATGGGGATTTAGACAAATATCATAGATCCAGCCTGTAGGAGAAAGGGGAGCAAGGGACGGAAGTGCTGCGGCTTTCGCGACGAGGAGGATGTCGAGAATTCCATTGCGGCTTTGCAGTAAGATCGGCTCCTGAAGATCAGCCGCGGCCACCGTGCCCGTTGAAAAGGTAAATGCCACGCTTGCCAAGACATGGAG
>JBAUNU010000067.1:0-1562 GCA_049579405.1 Methylocella sp. | reverse complement strand
GCTCGATCGTGTCATAGAGGATATTGGCGACTTAAAAGTTCGGATGACTGCGGTTGAAGAAAGAATTGCTCAGGTTGAACTGTCGATCGCAGGGGTCAACCGCCGCATCGATCGAGTCGAAGCGCGGCTGGATCGCATCGAGCGGCGTCTCGATCTCGTCGAACTGCCACATTGAGGTTATGACATGAGCAAACTCATCGTGGACGGCATCGAAATCGACGTTCCGGCCGAATATACGCTTTTGCAGGCCTGCGAGGAGGCCGGCGCGGAAATCCCGCGGTTTTGCTTTCACGAGCGGCTGTCGATCGCCGGCAATTGCCGGATGTGCCTAGTCGAGGTGAAGGGCGGGCCGCCCAAGCCTTCGGCGTCCTGCGCCGTGGCGGTCAAGGATCTGCGCCCCGGCCCGAACGGCGAGCCGCCGGTCGTGCTCACCAAATCTCCGATGGTGAAAAAGGCCCGCGAAGGAGTCATGGAATTCCTGCTCATCAATCACCCGCTCGATTGCCCGATTTGCGATCAGGGTGGCGAGTGCGATCTGCAGGACCAAGCCATGGCCTTTGGCTTCCAATCTTCGCGCTACATCGAAAATAAGCGTGCCGTGGAGGACAAATACATCGGGCCGCTGGTGCGCACCTCGATGAACCGCTGCATCCAGTGCACGCGCTGCGTGCGGTTTACGGCGGAAGTCGCGGGTACAGGGGACATGGGCGCGACCGGGCGCGGCGAGGACATGGAGATCACGACCTATCTTGAGACCGCGATGCGGTCGGAGCTGCAAGGCAATATCGCCGATCTTTGCCCGGTAGGCGCGCTGTTGCCAAAGCCTTATTCCTTCAAGGCACGATCCTGGGAACTCGTCAAGACGGAGTCGATCGACGTCATGGACGCGCTTGGCTCGGCGATCCGCATCGACACGCGCGGGCGCGAGGTTATGCGCATCCTGCCCCGCATCAACGACGCCGTGAACGAGGAATGGATTTCCGACAAGACACGTGAGATTGCCGATGGTCTGAAGACCAAACGCCTCGATCGCCCCTTTGTGCGCGAGAACGGCAAATTGCGCGAAGCGTCCTGGCAAGCGGCGTGTCAAGCAATCGCGGCCAAGGTCAAACAGACATCGCCGGAGCGGATCGGCGCGATCGCCGGCGATCTTTGTGCCGTCGAGGAGATGTTCGCGCTGCAGCTCCTGATGCAAAGCCTCGGTGCCGTCTCGCTCGATTGCCGGCAGGATGGCGCGAAACTCGACCCTAGCCTTGGCCGGGCGAGCTATATTTTCAACCCCGCGATCGCGGGCATCGACCAGGCGGATGGCCTGACCATCGTCGGCGCCAATCCCCGCAAGGAAGCGCCGGTCTTGAATGCGCGCATCCGCAAGCGCTGGCTGAAGGGCGGCTTTCCCATCGGCGTCATCGGCGAAAAAGCCGATCTGACTTATGAATATGCTTATCTCGGGGCCGGACCGGAGACCCTAGCGGCTTTCGCGGAACATCCGCCGGCGAAAATGGAAAAGCCGATTTTCCTGATCGGCCAAGGCGCCCTCGCGCGCGAGGATGGGCGCGCCA
>JBAUNU010000066.1:0-3305 GCA_049579405.1 Methylocella sp. | reverse complement strand
GGCCTGTGCCGCCCTCCAAGGCCCCGGCTCCGCCGCCAAAGCAAACCCCGGTGCCAGCACCCAGTGCGCCGAAGCCGCCCGCGCCCGCAGAGGAAGCCGATGCGGGCAAAAAATAGCAGTTTGGGGGTAGCGGCTTTGACTCCTTGAACACAAGGCGCTTGGGCACTTCCCGCCGCCGCTCGGGCGTGCTGTGGGCTTGGCGGCGGCGGGCGCGTTCGCCATATTGGCAGATGTCTTCCCCCGCCCGCCGGGCCTTGCAAAACGCGAATCAACCAGGAAAGCGCATTCCGGCTTGACGGAATGCGAGGGCAGCTCGATGCACGTCATCGAAATTGATTTTTGCGATCCCCCGGCGGCGGCTCACGCGCTTCGCGATCTGCCGTATCTCACCTTTCTCGACAGCGCGATGGCCGACCGGAAGCTTGGGCGCTATGGTTTTGTCGCGGCGGATCCGTTCGCCCGGTTCGAGGCCAGGGTAGCGGGAAAAGACTGGGTATCGCGCCTAAAATCCATTTTGGCGGCTTATGCAACGGCGTCCTTGCCCGGATTGCCTCCTTTTCAGGGCGGCGCCGCTGGGCTTTTTTCCTACGAACTTGGGCGCAGTCTGGAGCGCCTGCCGGCGCCCGCCGTGGACGAGCTTGCTTTCCCCGATGTTTCGCTGGGGCTCTACGATGTGGTCGTTGCCTTCGATGTGATCGAGCGGCGCGGGTTTATTCTTTCAACTGGTTTTCCCGAGATGGAGCGGCCGGCGCGCCACCGGCGTGCGATCGAGCGCGGGCGCTGGTTCGAGGCGCGTCTTCGGCCTGCCCCAGTTGTGCCCCCGGCGGGGAACGTGCCGCTCGAAGGTTGGATAAGCAATTTCACCAAGGTGAGCTATGAGCGGATGGTTCGCGAAGTCATCGAGCGGATTCTCTCTGGCGACATTTTTCAGGCCAACGTGGCGCAGCGGTTCAAAGCCCCGGTGCCGCCGGATTTTGATCATTTTGGCTTCTACCGCCGCTTGCGCATGCTCAATCCGGCCCCTTTCGCGGCCTACCTCGACCACGCCGAATTCGTCATCGCCTCGGCCTCGCCCGAGAGATTTCTCAAGGTCGAGGGCGATCGCGTCGAGACCCGCCCGGTCAAAGGCACGCGGCGCCGCTTCGCGGATGCCGTCCTCGACGCCCTGCAAGCGCGGGCGCTGGCCGAGAGCCGTAAGGATCGCGCCGAGAACATCATGATCGTCGATCTCTTGCGCAACGATCTCTCGAAAGTTTGCGTGCCGGGATCGGTGCAAGTGCCGCAGCTTTGCGGCCTTGAGACCTTTGCCTCGGTCCATCATCTGGTTTCGTCCGTCGTTGGGCGCCTGCGGGAAGGGCAGGGCGCGGCCGATCTTCTGGCTGCGGCTTTTCCTGGCGGCTCCGTCACCGGCGCGCCAAAAGTTCGCGCGATGGAAATCATTACCGAAATGGAGGGCCACGCGCGCGGCCCTTATTGCGGCGCGATCGGCTATATCGGATTCGATGGCACCATGGACACCAGCATCGTCATCCGAACCGCGGCCTTTCGCGGCGGCACCTGCGTCTTGCAGGCGGGCGGCGGAATCGTCACGGCGTCCGATCCCGCCGCCGAATATGATGAAACGATGGACAAGGCGAGGGCGATGTTCGAGGCCTTTGGCGCACGGGAATTCGCGAGGTGATTCTCGTCATCGACAACTACGATTCCTTTGTGCACACGGTCGCCAATTATCTCCGCGAGCTGGGTGCCGTACCGGAGGTCGTGCGCAACGATGCCGCCCTGCCGCGCGAAAGACCCGAAGCCATCGTGATATCTCCTGGACCTTGCACGCCGGACGACGCGGGCGTGTCGATGCGGCTCGTGCGGGAATATTCCGGGCGCGTGCCGATCCTCGGAATTTGCCTTGGCCATCAATGCATCGGCCAGGCGTTTGGCGGGCGGGTCACACGCGCCGCGCGCCCGATGCACGGCGCGGCGAGTCTGGTGCGCCATGACGCATCAGGCATTCTGGAAGGCTTGCCCAATCCGGTCAGTGCCGGGCGTTATCACTCGCTGATCGTGGAGCTTGACCAGCCAGATGGTACGCTCAAAGCAACGGCCTGGTCGAACGAAGGCGAGATCATGGCGGTGCAACATCGCGTTCATCCGACATTCGGCGTGCAGTTTCATCCTGAATCGATCCTCACGGAGCATGGCCATCGGATGCTGCGCAATTTTCTCGGCCACATCGGACGCCAATGATGCGTGTATGGCAGGATGGCCGGATTGTCATGCCGGAAGAGGCGCATGTCTCGATAGCCGATCGCGGCCTTCTGCTCGGCGACGGCTTGTTCGAGACGATGGCGGTCCACAACGCCCAGGTTTTCGATCTCGATGCGCATCTCGAACGGCTCGCGTCCGGTCTCGGCGTTCTGAGTTTTGCCGGGGCGGTCGATCTCCGCAAGCTTCGCGCCGGCATCGCGCGTTATATTGCGGCCGAGGAAGCGTCTTGTGCCGTCTTGCGCGTAACCGTGACCAGGGGAGCCGGTCCGCGCGGCCTCGCCCCGCCGGAGGCGCCTCGTCCAACAATTTTTATGACGCTATCGCCCATGCCGGCCGCGCGGAAGACTCCCCTCTCTCTACAAATCGCAACTGTGACGCGGCGCAACGAGCATTCCCCCCTATCGCGCGTCAAGGCACTGCCCTATCTCGACAATGTGCTTGCGCTTTCCGAGGCCCGCGCGCAAGGCGCGGACGACGCGCTGATGCTGAACACACGCGGAACCATCGCCTGCGCGACGGTCGCCAATGTGTTTGTCGTCCGGGAGGGGCGCCTGGAAACGCCGCCCGTTTGCGATGGCGCATTACCGGGTACGATGCGGGCGCTCGTGCTTTGCCTGGCGAATCAGGCGGGGCTGACGCCGGTCGAGAATTCGCTCCACGTCAAAGACCTGGTCCAAGCGGACGGGGTACTTCTTACCAACAGCATAAGCCGCGTGATGGAGGCCAAGGACTGCAATGGCTTGCAGCTGCAGCGGCGGGCGGGAGCCGCCGTCGAGCGGCTGCGCGCGCTTATCGCGTCCCGGTTCGATGCGGGGGAAGCGCGTCGCGAGCAAACAATGAGCGCGCCGGGACCCAAGCGATAATTGCTTTTCCGCCCCATATCCCTATATTTGCCCATCGGAAATACTTTCGCCCATGCAGTCAAGGCGCGGCTTCTGGCCGGGATGCCGGGGCCGCGTTCGCCAGGGTTCGAGGTTTGGGGGCATATTCGTAAAAATCCTACGGGCGGCGCAAGCGCGCGTGGGGCTTGAGGTTAGTTATGG
>JBAUNU010000065.1:0-2788 GCA_049579405.1 Methylocella sp. | reverse complement strand
GCGAGACGCTGCAAATCCCTGCTCGTCTCGATAAATTCCCTGTTCGGCGCAATAAAATTCCCTGTTCCGATTTCTAGGGAATTATCCTCTAACAAACTGATTTTGCTACGTTCTGACGGGCGGCTTTGCCAATTTGCCAAACGGCCCGATTTTCGTAAAATTCCCTGTTATTTTCCCTGATAGCAGGGAATTTGACCCGCAGACTGTTCGCCGCAGACTGTCTCGTCAGCCAGTTATTAAGAAGTTGACATCATCCCCGGAAAGGCCGAGCGCCAAGCCGCCCTCCGGTGTCCACAAAATCGCAGGAAGGCCAAAAGGCCGATTTGGGAATCCCTCGCGATTCACGCAAACCTCATCCCTGTCTAGGTTCATCCAACCAGGACAGCCTTAGATCCAGCCCTTCAGCTCGCGTGCGACCAGATCGTGAATGAGCATCATGCCGAGTTCGCTATCGTTGAGGCAAGGAATTGCGGCAAAGTTCTTGCCCCCACTTTCGATGAAAATCTCGCGGCATTCGATGGCGATTTCATAGAGCGTTTCGAGGCAATCCGCGGAAAACCCGGGCGTGAAGACGGCCAAGCCCGTGGTCCCCTGGGCCGCGAGACTCCTGACCATCGCCCCCGTATAAGGTTGCAGCCATTCGCGCGAACCGAAACGCGATTGAAAGCTGAGCGGACAGCGGTCCGCGCCAAGCCCGAGGTCTTCGCGCAAGAGCCGCCAGGTCTCGAGGCATTGGCCGTAATAAGGATCGCCCTTGCCGACCGTCGCCTTCGGCAGGCCATGAAAGGAAACCAGGATCGCATCGGGAACGAAATCGAGACGCGACAGCCCGGCCCGAAGGGAAGTCGCCAGAACGTCGATATAGGTCCGGTCATCGAAATAGGGCGGCGCGATTCGCGCCGCCGGTTGCCATCGCATTGCTTTTAAGGTTTCGAAAATTTTGTCATGGGCGCTCGCCGTCGTCGCGGCCGCATATTGCGGATAAAGCGGCAGGGCCAGGATTCTCGTGCAGCCGTGCTCCTTGAGGGTCACCATGCCTTGCGCGATATCCGGCTTGCGGTAGCGCAAGGCCCAAGCGATGAAGAATGTTTCGCGCGCCGCTTGCTGTCCTTTCGGGTCAAGACCGCCGGCGGCGATCCAAGCCGCGAGCTTTTCGGCCTGCGACCGGGTTATTGCCTTCAACGGACCCTCGCCCGTCTCCTTGTTCCAGATCGCAGCATAGTGCTTGGCGATCCGGCGCGGGCGCAGAACCAGAATGATAAAGTGCAGGATCGGCCACCAAAAAATCCGTGGCGTCTCGATCACCCGCGGATCCGACAGGAATTCCTTGAGAAACCGGCGCACCGGCCAGAAACGGGGGGCATCCGGCGTGCCAAGGTTGACGAGCAAAATGCCAATCTTTCCCTGCGGAACCGGCTTGTTGCTTTTCGCGGAGACAGTTGAGGACGCCATATATCGCTCGGCTCGCTTGTCGAGATCATCCATTGCGGCATCGGCTATAGGGCGCATTCATTGAAAACGGAAATGCCACGCCGCGTGCCGCGCGAAGTTTCCCGATGTTCGTCCGTTTTCGATGACACATCTGCGAACATTCCGCCGTCACCGCTCCCCAAAAATCGCGCTGCCGATCCTGACATGGGTCGCGCCGAGCTGGATCGCGAGCTCGAAATCATTGCTCATTCCCATCGAGAGCGCCAAAATCCCATTGCGCGCGGCTATTTGGTTTAACAGCGCGAAATGCGGCGAGGCCTGATCGCCGATTGGCGGAATGCACATGAGGCCTGAAATTTCGAGGCCGTATTCCTTGCGGCAGCTGGCGATGAAGCGGTCCGCCTCTTGCGGCAGGATGCCCGCCTTCTGCGGTTCGGCGCCGGTATTGACCTGGACATAAAGGCGGGGATGGCGCGCGGTCCTTTGAATTTCCGAGGCGAGCGCCTTGGCGATCTTTTCCCGGTCCACCGTCTCGATCGCATCGAAAAAGGCCACGGCATCATGCGTCTTGTTGGACTGCAAGGGTCCGATGAGGTGGAGTTCGAGACCGGGGTGGCTGGCTTTGAGCGCCGGCCATTTCGCCATCGCCTCCTGGACCCGGTTTTCGCCGAAAACGCGTTCTCCCGCCTCGATCACGGGTGATATGTCGTGGGGACCAAAGGTCTTGGAGACGCAGACCAGGGTCACGTCTTGCGGCTCGCGTTCCGCATCGCGCGCCGCGCGTTCGATGCGGGCGCGAACCAGGGCGAGGCGGTCGAGGCTGGTTTCCGGAGCTTTCTTGCTTTGTTGCAAGGCTTTGGCCTCTAATCCAGCGGCTTCCAGTTTCCGGCAATGAAGCCACGTGGATCGACCGTCTCGATTTGTTTGGAGATGACCGCTTTATTTCCCGCGCATTTCCAATCGTAGATCGTGGCGTGACCGGTAGCGGCCATGGGAACGACATCCGAGCCAGGGTTTTGTTTGCAAAAATACGCAGCGCCAGCTGACCTGCGCCGAGTGTCCGCCTTCTCGCAAACGAGGTTCGCGCCATAGTTACACAGCCACACTTTCCCCTCCATGCACCGGAAGGAGGTGCTTTTCCGGACGTATCCGCTGGGCGTGTCAGCCGAGAAGCTGAATAGCCGGCGCGCCGCTGGAACAAGGGCGGCTGGGATGCGTCTCACGCGATCGTCGCCGGTTACCCTGGCGCAATGCGACTCCACGTCCTGCGCACGGGCCGTGCCCATGGACGAGATCATCACGGCCCCCGCGATCGCGGCCAAGAAAGCTGCGTGAACAGACCGATGCATGATATCTC
>JBAUNU010000064.1:0-2906 GCA_049579405.1 Methylocella sp. | reverse complement strand
ATTTATGGCCGATCATATCTTCGGTAACGGAGACCGGCACATGCTTGTGGCCGTTATAGACCCCGAACGTGAGCCCGACGAATTGCGGCAATATGGTTGACCGGCGACTCCAAATCTTGATGATTTCGGAGCGGCCTGAATTGCGCGAACTCTCGGCCTTCTTAAGCAGATAGCCATCAACGAACGGGCCTTTCCAGATCGAGCGCGCCATGATCAGCCCTTCTTCTTGCTCTTGTGGCGTGAGGTGACGATGAATTTGGTCGTGGATTTGTTGGTCCGGGTCCTTTTCCCCTTCGTCGGCTTGCCCCAGGGCGTCACCGGATGGCGTCCTCCGGAGGTCCGGCCTTCGCCGCCGCCGTGCGGGTGATCGACGGGATTCATCGCCACTCCGCGATTATGCGGCCTGAGCCCGAGCCAGCGGCTGCGTCCAGCCTTGCCGTGAGAAATGTTCATATGATCGGGATTGGACACCGCACCGACGGTTGCGAAACATTGGCCATGGATAAGGCGCTGCTCGCCGGAGTTTAGGCGGACGATGACATAGCCCTCGTCGCGTCCCACCACCTGCGCGTAAGTGCCGGCCGAACGCGCGATGGTGGCGCCCTTGCCGATCTTCATCTCGATATTATGCACGATCGTGCCGGCCGGCACATTGGCAAGCGCCATCGCATTGCCCGGCTTCACGTCGGCCTGCGCGCTCGAAATCACTTCATCGCCGGGGCCGAGCCGCTGCGGCGCGATGATGTACGAAAGTTCGCCGTCGGCATAGCGGATAAGCGCAACAAAGGATGTCCGGTTCGGATCGTATTCGATCCGCTCGACCTTGGCGGGAACATCGAGCTTGCGCCGCTTGAAGTCCACGATCCGGTAACTCTGCTTGTGACCGCCGCCGCGAAAACGCACGGTGATCCGGCCGTTGTTGTTGCGGCCGCCGGTGGAAGGCTTCCCCTCCGTCAGCTGCTTCAGCGGTTTGCCCTTATGGAGGCCGGAGCGATTGACGATGACGAGCTGGCGAAGGCCCGGCGTGACCGGTTTGAATGTCTTCAGTGCCATTGGCGCATTCCTCGCAGAAACACTCAAAGCCCGGTCGTCACGTCGATCTTGTGACCCTCGGCGAGGGTCACGATGGCCTTCTTCAAGTCGGACTGGACGCCGCGCGTGCCTTTGAACACTTTTCGCTTGCCCTTGCGGATAAGCGTATTGACCGCTTCCACCTTGACATCGAAGAGCCGCTCGACCGCCGCCTTTATCTCGGGTTTCGTCGCATTTTTACGAACCTTGAAGATCACCTGATTTGCTTCCGACGCCAGCGTCGCCTTTTCGGTGATAACCGGGGCGACGATCACGTCGTAATGCCGCGCATCGTGCGCGAGTTCGGCCGGGCTCATTTGAAACGCGCCTCCAAGGCATCGATCGCCGCTTTGGTCAAGACAAGCTTCTCGCGGCGGAGAATATCGTAGACATTGATGCCCTGCGCCGGGAGGACGTCGATTTGCGGAATGTTGCGCGCGGCAAGGCAAAAGTTTGCCTCAAGCTCCTCGCCGTCGACGATCAAGGCGTTGGTCAAGCCGAGCTTGGCGAAGCTCGCCCTCAAGGGTTTGGTCTTGGCCTCCACGGCGCGTGCGTCCGGCCACACGATAATCCCGCCATCCCGGGCTTTGGCGGAAAGCGCATGTTTGAGGGCGAGGGCGCGCAGCTTTTTGGGCAAATCATGCGCGTGGGAGCGCACGACCGGGCCGAAGGCGCGTCCGCCGCCACGGAATTGCGGCACCCGCGCCGATCCGTGCCGCGCCGATCCTGTCCCCTTCTGCTTGTACAATTTCTTGCCGGTGCGCGAAATGTCGGCACGACCAAGTGTCTGATGAGTTCCGGCGCGGCGTTTGGCGAGCTGATAGCGGACCATCCGCACGATCAAATCCTCGCGCGGAACAAGACCGAAAATCGCATCACTGAGGTCGATCGAACCGGCGGCCTCGCCGTCGAGGGAGGTGATATCGATCTTCATGCGCTGGCCTCCGCCGCTTCCCCGGCCGCGCCGCCCGAAGCAGCATTTGTAACGCGGTATTTGCCGGGCTTCGGCACCTCTTCGGGAAGGGCCTTTTTCACTGCGTCGCGCACATAAATCCAGCCACCGGAGGTTCCAGGGACCGCGCCCTCGACGAGAATAAGACCGCGTTCGATATCGAGTTCGACAATGCGGAGGTTCAATGTCGTCACTCGCCCGGTGCCGAGGTGGCCGGCCATTTTCTTATTCTTGAACGTCTTGCCCGGGTCCTGCCTTCCGCCGGTCGAACCGTGCGACCGGTGTGAGATCGACACGCCGTGCGTCGCCCGCAAGCCGCTGAAATTCCAGCGCTTCTTGGCACCGGCGAAGCCTTTGCCGGTGCTCGTCCCAGTGACGTCAACGAACTGGCCAACGACGAAATGATCCGCCGTGATCTCGGCGCCGACCGGAAGCAACGCGTCTTCTTCGACAGGGAATTCGGCCAGCTTCATTTTGGGCTCGACCTTGGCGACCGCGAAGTGGCCCCGCTCCGCCTTCGATACGTTCTTGACCTTGGCGCGGCCTATGCCGAGCTGGACCGCGGTATAGCCATTGCGATCCTTGGTCCTATGCTCCACGACCTGGCAGCCATCGAGCCTCAGCACGGTGACCGGCACATGTTCGCCCCCGCCGGTGAAGACACGGGTCATGCCGAGCTTTTGGGCGATGACACCTGATCGCATCGTTTAATTCCCTGATCGCCTCCGCACGGCGACGCACCGCGCGACGTTCATCTCAATTCAGATAGCCCAGCATTCGCTAAAGCTTGATTTCCACATCGACGCCCGCAGCCAGATCGAGCTTCATCAAAGCGTCAACCGTCTGCGGCGTTGGATCGACGATGTCGAGAACCCTTTTATGA
>JBAUNU010000063.1:0-2009 GCA_049579405.1 Methylocella sp. | reverse complement strand
GCGCGGCGAGCGCGTAGTCGAGCGCCTGACGCAAGTGGGAGTTGCCTTTCTTCACCGCGATGCCAACACCTTCGCCAAAAAACTTGCCACAGAGCGACGATGAAGGCCGGGCTGGCGAACCTCGTCTACAACATCAAGAGACGACTCTTCTTGCGGCGCGTCGCGACGGCCGGACCATCCCCCGGAGTCGTCAACGCCGCGCCAACCGTTCGCACCAGACGAAATCCGGCTACCGCGCCGCCGCCTAATCCCCCACCGCCGCAGGCCGTTAAACCGTTATCAGTCTAATGCTCCACAAGGGTTAAAGCGGCAACGGTCCTAGGCAGAGAAACGGTTTCTCCGCCGCCGCAAGATCATCGGCATGCCGCCCTCGGGCCGCAAGGTGATCTGCTGCACCGGCATCGCCACATGGTTTTTCTTCAGTTCAAAGGAAAACGATCGCATGATATGGGCGAGGACGATCGCCGCCTCCTGCAGCGAGAAGGACGCGCCAATGCAGACACGCGGACCGGCGCCGAAGGGCAGATAGGCAAAGCGATCGATTTTTTCGCGCGAACCGGGAAGAAACCGGCGCGGATCGAAGCAATCAGGGTTTTCCCAAAGCAAGCGATGGCGGTGCAAAACCCATTGCGACACCACAATCAAGCTGCCTTTCCGGATCCGCTTGCCGGCGAGATCGTCGGGGCCGATTGCCTGCCGGCTCATGCTCGCGACCGGCGGATAGAGACGCATCGCTTCCTCGATCACGGCCTTCGTCTCGACGAGACGCGCGGCATGATCCTCGGCGGGACCGGATAAGACCGCGCCGGCCTCCGCCGCGAGCCTCGCCCGCCATTCCTCCGATAGCGTGAGAAGAAACAGGGACCAGGTCAAGGCGTTGGCGGTGGTCTCGTGCCCGGCCCCGATAAAGGTCAGGATATTGGCCTTGACTTCGGTGCCGCTCAATCCGGCGCCGGTTTGCGGATCCTGCGCTTCGAGGAGAAGGGTCAATATATCGCGTGGCGCGCCGGCCTTGTCCTTGGCGAGGAGGCGCTTGCGCCGGGCGATGAGCGCCTCGACAACCGATGCGAAAAAGGCTTCCGCCGAGCGGCTCCCAAGCTTGGTCAAACGCGGCAGCCATTCGGGAAAATCAAGAAGATCGAAGGGATCGAGCCGGCCGACGGTCGCGAAATAGCGGTTGATCGCGGCGGCGAACCGATCCAAGTCCCGCCCAAGCCCGTCCGAAAAGATCGTGCGCCCGAGAATGTCGAGGGTCACTCGCGCCATTTCCGGCTGGATGTCGATGATGCGCCCTTCGCGCAGACGCAACCAGCTTGCAACGAGGTTTTCCGCGGAAGCAGTGATCGCACGCACGAAGGAGCTAACGGTCTTCGGCGTGAACAACGGCGCCAGCGTGCGCCTTTGCACGCGCCAATCGTCGCCTTCGGCTTCCAGCAGCCCTTCGCTCAAGCCCGGCCCGAGAACGCGTTTTTGCAAGGCATCCTTGCGATAATTGGCGGCGTTGTCGACCAACACGCGGCGGATCGCGGCGGGATCGTTGACCACCGCGATCGTGCCGAGGATGGTCGGACCAACAAGAATCGGCCATTCGAAATGCGCCTTGGTCCACGTTTCGATGGGGTTCCGGCGCAAGACTCGCATCGTGGAAAAAGGGCCGAGCGGCAGATCGCGCGGCCGAGGCGCAGGCGGACGCGGCGGTTCGATGAGGCGATCTGTCATGACCCATATCTATCGTTGGTGTTGCCGCATGGAAAGCCGGAGGCTCGACGCGGCGCCGGTAAGTCCAAAAAATGCGGCTTTGCGCGATTGCACGGAAAGCGGCAAGCGCGCGAGCTTGCGGCACCGGCCGCCGCGCTATAGAACCCGGTTCGATTGCTTTAGGCTCCCTTCGTCTAGCGGTCCAGGACGTCGCCCTCTCACGGCGAAAACAGGGGTTCGAGTCCCCTAGGGAGCGCCAGGGATTTCAATAAGTTACGATATAAGATGGGGCGCCTGTCCAAGATTTGGCC
>JBAUNU010000062.1:0-6260 GCA_049579405.1 Methylocella sp. | reverse complement strand
TTCCTATTCCAGTTGCGCCAAACGACCATGCTTGCCGAAGGCGCAACGCTAATCGCAGAGATCGTGCTGGAATATGTGCAACGCCATGGCATTCACTGCGTCGGCGGCCCGAAGCATGACGGCTCTTGACACGTCAAACAGATACCCCTATTTACACTCCGCCTTGTTAGCACTCGCTGTCGGAGAGTGCTAACAGAGGGCCGACTCGCAAATCAGCCGCAAGCTTGGCAAGGCGCCTCCCGCGTGACGATGGCGCCGCAAGCGGCGCAGAAGGGAATCAAAAGACATGAACTTTCGTCCTTTGCACGACCGCGTCGTGGTCAGACGTCTCGAAGGCGAGGAAAAGACCAAGGGCGGGATCATCATCCCCGATACCGCCAAGGAGAAGCCCCAGGAAGGCGAGATCATCGCGGTGGGACCCGGCGGCCGCGATGAAAGCGGCAAGCTCACACCGCTCGATGTCAAGTCCGGCGACAAGATTCTGTTCGGCAAATGGTCGGGCACGGAGGTCAAGATCGACGGGCAAGATCTCCTCATCATGAAGGAGAGCGATATCCTGGGCGTCGTCGCCTGAGCCCGGCAAAACCTTCACCCAACACTTAAAAAAACCCGGTTCAGGAGTTTCAAAAATGGCAGCCAAAGAGCTTCGCTTTTCGTCCGACGCCCGCGACCGCATGTTGCGGGGCGTCGAAATTCTCAACAACGCGGTCAAGATCACCCTTGGTCCCAAGGGCCGTAATGTCGTCATCGAGAAATCCTTCGGCGCGCCGCGCATCACCAAGGACGGCGTGACGGTCGCAAAAGAGATCGAACTTGCCGATAAATTCGAGAATCTGGGCGCCCAGCTGGTGCGCGAAGTCGCCTCCAAGACAAACGACCAGGCCGGCGACGGAACCACCACGGCGACCGTCCTCGCCGCTGCGATCGTCAAGGAAGGGACCAAGGCGGTTGCCGCCGGCCTCAATCCGATGGACCTGAAGCGCGGCGTCGATCTCGCGGTCAACGCGGTCGTCGCCGATCTCAAGAAGAACTCGAAAAAGGTCACCTCGAATGAGGAGATCAACCAGGTGGGCACAATTTCGGCCAATGGCGACAAGTCGATCGGCGAAATGATCGCGAATGCGATGCAGAAGGTCGGCAACGAGGGCGTCATCACGGTCGAGGAGGCAAAGAGCCTCGAGACCGAGCTCGATATCGTGGAAGGCATGCAGTTCGACCGCGGCTATCTCTCGCCCTACTTCATCACCAATGCGGAGAAGATGATCGCCGAACTGGAAGATCCTTACATTCTCATCCATGAAAAGAAACTGTCTTCGCTGCAGGCGCTGCTGCCGGTTCTGGAATCCGTCGTGCAGGCCGGCAAGCCGCTCGTCATCATCGCCGAGGACGTCGAGGGCGAGGCGCTCGCCACGCTCGTCGTCAATAAGCTGCGCGGCGGTTTGAAGGTCGCGGCCGTCAAGGCGCCGGGCTTCGGCGACCGCCGCAAGGCCATGCTCGAGGACATCTCGATTCTTAGCGCGGGCCAGATGATCTCGGAAGAGCTGGGCATAAAGCTTGAAAACGTGACCTTGCAGATGCTCGGCCGCGCCAAGCGGGTTCGCATCGACAAGGAAGAGACCACGATTATCGACGGGGCCGGCGAAAAGAAGGACATCGAGGCGCGTATCGCCCAGATCAAGTCGCAGATCGCCGATACCACTTCGGACTACGACCGCGAGAAGCTTCAGGAGCGTCTTGCCAAGCTCGCTGGCGGCGTCGCGGTGATCCGGGTTGGCGGCGCCTCGGAAGTGGAAGTGAAGGAAAAGAAGGACCTCGTCGATGACGCGCTCAATGCTACGCGCGCGGCCGTCGAGGAAGGCGTATTGCCGGGCGGCGGCGTGCCGTTGTTGCGCGCCATCCAGGCGTTGGACGGCATCAAGGTCGAAAATCCCGATCAGCAAACCGGCATCGAAATCGTCCGCAAGGCTATTCAGACACCAGCACGTCAGATCATCGACAATGCCGGCGACGACGGCGCGGTTATTGTTGGCAAGCTGATCGAGAATACAGCCTACGCCTATGGGTATAACGCCCAGAGCGGCGAGTACGGCGATTTGATGAAGCTTGGCATCATCGATCCCACCAAGGTGGTACGCACCGCCCTGCAGGATGCGGCCTCCGTTGCCGGTCTTGTCATTACCACCGAGGCCATCGTCGTGGAAGCCCCGAAGAAGGAATCTCCCGCCATGCCCGGCGGCGGGATGGGCGGAATGGGCGGAATGGATTACTAAACCCGTCCCTTTCACCCTTGATTTTGCTCGAAAGGCCCCGGAACGCTGGGGCCTTTTTCGTTTCGATGGGCGGCCGATCCCTAGCGGCACTTTCCGAACACACGTAAATCGGCGCAATGCGCCCCAAGCATTATTTTTCCAAAGCCTTGCCGTACCGTTCCCCCGGCCAGCAAAATGCTCTAAGATCGTCGTCGACGAGAGCGGCTTAAGGGGGAGAATCAATAAGATGCGTCGAGCGTCCGAGCCGCCGACGGACACGGCCGCCAACCGGAAAACCGCGACGCGAGCGGATCTCCTGGACGCCGTTTACGCTTCGTGTCCCGCTCTTTCGCGCGCCCAGGCCAAGCAAATTTTCGAAATGACGCTGGAAGAGATTACTGATGCGCTGGTGCGCGGCGAAACAGTGAAGCTGCGCTCCTTTGGCCTGTTTTTGGTGCGCGCCAAACGCGAACGCATCGGCCGCAATCCGCGTACCGGCGTGGAAGTGCCGATCACGCCGCGCCGCGTTCTCACCTTCAAACCGTCGCCGGTCCTCTGCGCATCCGTGAATGGCATTGCGGCCGAAGGACAGCCGGATAAAGGCGATCGAGCCTGAAGCTTGGCCTAAACAAGCTTTCCGGTCAGGAAACGCGACAAACAAAAGGCCAAAATGTCTCCCCTTCATGGATCCTGGAGCCGGCCCGCCAGCGGCTTCGGCGAGGTGGCGCCGCCGCTATTCCAACGCCCTCATAAAGAACTTGCGGATATTTCGTCAGGTTTCTGATAACAAAAGGTAATACATGCCTCTCCTTGCCGTCCTCGTGGGCCTTTTCTCGGCCGCTGCCGCCCTCCTCAGTCTGAAGACCGGCGACCATATCGTGCTGTTGCTCGCCGGGGTGGGAATTCTCTGCGCCTTCACCACCTACCGGTCGCGGACGATCTCGACGTTCTTGCAAATCTTCGCGGCGATCTTCGCGGCCGAGACGGTGATCTTCGGGGCCATCTTTCTGATCGCCCAGACCGGCCTTTGGCCTGCTTCGCTTGAAGAGTACGAGCTTCCCGAAAGCCTGCCGCTCACCGTCGCGGTCTTCGGCATCCTCGTCCATGCGATCTCGTTCATCCCGGTCGTGCGGTCGATGACCCGCATCGCCGACCGCTATTTCGATACCAGTGATGAAACCCGCGCCCGCATCTGGCCCTTTCCCGCCTTCAGTGCGCGGGAGCGGCGGGTAGCCATCGCCATGGTCGTCCTGCTTGTCGTGATCAACCAGGCGCAGGTCGGCATGAATCTGCGGCTGTCGTTCTTCAACCGCGATTGGTTCAACGCCATTCAAAACAAGGACGAGGCCGCGTTCTGGTCACAACTCCTCACCGTCTTCGTCCCCTGGGCATTTCTCTATATCGCGACGGCGGTCCTCGAATATGTCGTGACATCGACTTTGATCATTCGCTGGCGGCGCTGGCTCACCGGCCATTATGTCACCCGCTGGCTTGACTCGCACACCCATTATCGCATGTCGCTTGCGGGCGGCGCCGCCGACAACCCCGATCAACGCATCTCGGAGGACATCAACCGCTTCATTGACGGCGGCCAGGTCGGCTATGGCATTTATACCTTTTCGATTCTATTGATCTCGAATTTGAGCTCGCTCGTTTCCTTCGCGATTCTGCTTTGGGATCTTTCGGCGAACTTCACCCTGCCCTATACGGCGATCGCGGTGCCCGGATTTCTGTTTTGGGTCGCCCTGATTTATGCCGGCGTCGGCACGCTCGTGACCCATTTGATCGGACGCCCGCTCGTCCGCCTGTCCTTCGAGCGGCAGCGCTATGAAGCAGACTTCCGTTTTTCCCTCGCAAGATTGCGCGAATACGCCGAACAAGTCGCGTTGCTCTCCGGCGAGCCAACGGAAAAAATCTCGCTCACGGCGCGGTTTGGCGCGATCGTCAAGAATTATTTCGGGATCATCGCCTGCCGCAAAAACCTGACCGCATTCACGGCGTCCTATGGCCAGCTCAGCCCGATCATTCCCTATGTCGTCGCCGCGCCCTTTTATTTCGCGGGCAAGATCACGCTCGGCATCATGACGCAGACGGCCAGGGCTTTTTTCCAAGTCGATGAGGCCTTGACCTTTTTTGTCACCTACTATGTTTCCCTCGCCGAATTCAAAGCCGTGCTCGACCGTTTGACGTCGTTCGACCGCGCGATCGAGAACGCGCGGACCCCGGGCTTTTCGCCAAAAGCGAGCGCGGACACCGCGCGGAAAAATCTCGACGTCGAAGCTCTGAGTTTGCGGCTTCCGGACGGCCGCGAGATCGTCAACGTCGCGGGCCTGCGCCTTGCCGGAGCCGAGCCGGTGGTTTTGACCGGCCCTTCCGGTTCCGGCAAATCGACTTTTTTCCGGGCGATCTCCGGCATTTGGCCTTATGCCGGCGGCGCGATCACCTTGCCGGCGGACGCAAAAATATTGCTGCTGCCGCAAAGGCCCTATATTCCGATCGGGACGTTGCGCGCCGCCGTCACCTATCCGGCAAATTCCGATCGCTACGGCGACGCGGCGATACTCGATGCGCTGCGCGCCGCGAAACTCGGCGATCTCACCGGCGAACTCGATGTCGAGGACAATTGGCCGCAGCGGCTTTCCGGCGGCGAGCAGCAGCGGCTTGCGATTGCCCGCGCGATATTGGCCAAGCCGGATTGGCTCTTCCTCGACGAAGCCACGTCGGCGATGGACGAAGCGATGGAAGCCGAAATTTATGTAATCCTTGCTGGAAAACTTCCCCGAACGACGATCGTTTCGATCGGACACCGCGCGAGTCTCGCGCAGTTCCACAAGCGCCATATCGAAATGCGGCCTTCCGCGGGGATTTTTACGCCTGCCGAGGTAGCCTTCAAGGCTGCGGAGTAGGCTCTCGTGCAAGGATCATACCGAAATGTTTTCACGTAAACGCGGCACTCCGCGGATCACGCGACCGGCGGTTTATCTGGGCTTACCTCTTCGGCGCCATCTGCCCGGCGCGCGGCATGAGCCGCGCAAATCAGACCGTCACCTGGGCGCCAAGCTCGACCACGCGATCAGACGGAATGGAGAAAAAATCGGTCGCGTTCGCCGCTTGCCGCGACAGCGCGATAAAAAGCCGGTCCTGCCACAAAGGCATGCCCGAATTTAGCGCGGGCTTGATCGTCTTGCGGCCGAGAAAGAACGATGTCGTCATGATGTCGAATTTCAAGCCGGCCTTGCGCAGCGAGGCCAACGCCACCGGAACGCGCGGACTTTCCATGTAGCCGTAATGCAGGATCACGCGGGTGAAATCCTCGGAAAGCTTTTCGATTTGATAGCGCTTGCCGGCGGGAACACGGGGCGTATCCTCGGTCAATACCGACAAAAGCCAGACGCGTTCGTGCAACACCTTGTTGTGCTTGAGATTGTGCATCAAGGCGGACGGCGCGATCTCGGGCGAGCTCGCCAGGAAAACCGCGGTTCCGGCGACCCGTATCGGCTTCGATTTCTCCAGCATCCGGATGAGATCGGGAGTCGGGATCGAATCGCGGCGGAATTTGCGAGCGAGAAGGGCGGTGCCGCGAACCCAGGTCCACATCACGACCATCGCGCAGCCCGCGAACAGAAGCGGCACCCAGCCGCCATCGACGACCTTCATGAGGTTGGCGGCAAGAAAAGCGAGATCGATCGCAAGGAATCCGGACACGAACAGCGCGGCGAGCCCAACCGGCCAGCGCCAGCATTTCCACACGACCACGAACGCGAGCGCGGTGGTCACCACCATCGTGCCGGTTACCGCGATGCCATAGGCAGAGGCCAGCGCACTCGAACTCTTGAACAAAAGCACCAGCAGGAGAACCCCCAGCAAGAGCAGACGGTTGATGCGCGGAATGAAGATCTGGCCTTCCTGTGTCTCGGAGGTATGCAAGATAAGCATCCGTGGCAACAGTCCGAGCTGGATCGCCTGGCGGGCCAGGGAGAAGGCACCGGTGATGACGGCCTGGCTCGCGAT
>JBAUNU010000061.1:0-2035 GCA_049579405.1 Methylocella sp. | reverse complement strand
AAGGCAAGAACATACCTATGCCGCCCTCGATCTCGGCACCAATAATTGCCGGCTCTTGATCGCCTGGGCGGGGCCCGAGGGGAACGGCAAAGACGGCTTTCGGGTCATCGACTCGTTTTCCCGGATTGTCAGGCTGGGCGAAGGTCTGTCGCGAACCGGCGAACTCGGCGCGGCGGCGATCGAACGAACCCTTGGCGCGCTCGAAATATGCCGCGACAAAATGCGGGCGCGCGGCGTAACCCGCAGGCGATTGATCGCGACGGAGGCCTGCCGGATGGCAAGCAACGGCGCCGAATTCCTGGCCAAGGTGCGCGCGGTAACCGGGCTCGATCTCGAGATCGTGGATCGCGAAACCGAAGCGCGGCTGGCCGCCGCCGGCTCCGCCTCGCTTGCCGATTCCGCCGCCGAAGGCGTAATTTTGTTCGATATTGGGGGCGGGTCTTCAGAGCTTGTCTGGCTTGCCGGGGCCGCGCCCCCCTGCGTGCCATCGATCGATATGGCTCCTGCCGAGCGCATCCGTTTTTGGGTTTCCCTGAAGCTTGGCGTCGTCACCTTGGCGGAAGAGTTCGGCGGCGTGGAAGTTTCCGGGGCGATGTTCGAGGCGATGATCGCTCATGCCGCGCGGGCGCTCGAGAGCTTTGTCGCGATGACGGACGGCGAGCGGCGCGGCCGCCATTTTCATTTGCTTGGCACCTCCGGAACGGTGACGACGATCGCCGGGGTCTTTCTCGGGCTGGCCCGCTATGACCGCCGCCGCGTCGACGGTTTGTGGATGTCGAGCGGGCAAGTGGATCATGCGGTGGCGAGCTTGCGCAAGATGACTTACGAGGAGCGCGCCGCCAATGGTTGCATTGGGCATGGCCGCGCCGATCTCGTTCTCGCCGGCTGCGCCATTCTCGAGGCGATCCGCCGGGCATTCCCGGCCGACCGCGTCCGTATCGCCGATCGCGGTTTGCGCGAGGGCATGCTGATCCAACTCATCTGCGCGGATCGAATTTGAACACACTGCGCAGTAATTTGGCCGCCCGCGCCAGGTGGCGACTATTATTTGATTTTGCGCTATGCGCCTGGGGGGCTTTGATCCACGCGCAGTCGGAGCCGGATGCCTTTCGTCTCCCGCCGATTACGTTGGTGGAGTATGGGCTGGTGACGGCGACGGGCGCGCGCCGTGGCGAATGGCGTCACGCCTGACCGGAAACCGACGCTCACCCATCATCAGCAGCAAGAGGCGATCAAGCACCGCGCCGCCCGCAAGGAAACCCTTGCCGAGATTGGCCGCAGTTACAACGTGTCCGGCTGTACACTTTCGAGGCTGACCATATAAAGGAAGGCGGCATGTCTCAGGCGATCATCAGCCGTTGTTTGGGCATCGGCCGATGGCGCGCGCTGAAGGTGGCGTAATGAGCGGCATTATCTCGGATGTCATAACGCCGCTAGGAATCACGGCGGCGGGTGCGGCTGTTGGATCGGTGGTCACCTATTTGCTATCAAGGCGGCGAGAGAAAGCAGAAAGAACCCCGCACCTGCTTTTTGAGTTTTCCGATCTTCCGGAGCATGAAAACCTGGGGGCAGTTGGGTTCAGAAATTTACAAAGTAAACTTGAGCGTCTGATCTCTGGCACGATTCGCAATGTCGGAACCGCCCTGGCGATAGACATAAAGCTCGATATTTATCATTTTAGAAGCAGCAAAGCGCCGCCACTCCATGAAATTTCCGGCATTCATGTATCGGAGGCACTCCAAAAAGGCGAAGCCTTGCAGTGGAGTAAGTCAATTCGGCTAGCCGACCTTACGATCGATGGTCCTAACTATAAATCTGGCACCATCGGCGTTTTTTCAGACGACAAGTGCGCTAAATATTATCATTTCCATGTAGTTTTTTCATGTAAAAACCCGCTCGGAGAGGAGTTTTCAACGATCTATTGCATGGAAAAGACCGTTGAGAACAACGTCTTTAAAGGCAACAAAATAGTCTTCATCCGGCAATTGGAAAAATATGAACCGATGGCACAATTCCCGGCAGAGTGGCGAGATGA
>JBAUNU010000060.1:0-1613 GCA_049579405.1 Methylocella sp. | reverse complement strand
TGTTCTGCAAGCTCAAGAACTGGCGACGCATCGCAACCCGATATGACCGCTATGCGCAAAACTATCTCTCTGGTCTCGCCCTCGCAGCCATAATGATCGCATGGATTTGAATGAGTCCCCAACCTAGTATCCGCGTTCCCGCCGCTTATGCATAACGTACAGCACCATTATCGCAACCAATACCATGGCCACCAATAGGAGCAGCAGAGTCGCTTGTTCGAGCCAAGCGACGGCGGGAACGGCAAGGGCCAGCACAACGCCGACAATGCAGATACGCCAGGCGGCAACGTGCACGCCGGCCGTAAACGTCCCCAGCGCCAACAATGTCAGCAACATGAGTGCGCTGGCGTCCGAGTTCATCATTTGCTTTACGTCCGCCACGAATACGATAGACATCGCGAAGATAACCGCAAGCCAGTGAAGGGCCTCGGTTTGGATAAGCTGCCAACGCATCGGATTGCCCTCGATGTAACGCCAGCGGGTGATCACACAGATAGCGGCGTAGAAGGGCGCAAGGACAATCCAATAGTTCGTCATCGCCTGTCGCGCAATGCTCGTATAGGCGACCCCGAAAAGGGCAAGAGCCAGCATGGCGAAGTAGGGCCAGTCCCTGATCAGAAAGGCGCGCAGGCCGAAGCGTGACGCCTTGGGGCCGTCATCGTCTGATTCATAATCGACCATGGTGCAAGCTCCGAGATGAGGCCGGCGCTGTACGGCCAGGCCGCTCGATCGACGTGGTCATTCTAGCGCTTTTGGAATTGGGGGGATAGCTCCAACATCGCCGTTCACCAGCGGGCACGCGCCGGCGGGACTGCATAAGGCAACACGTTCGGTGCTCCCAGAGGCAAATTCCTCGCGGGTCCAGACGCCATCAAGGACGGACTGAAGAGCGCGTACGACGGTATCCGAAGATCGTATTTTGAACACGGCGGCCGTTCGCCGCCGGGACCTCATGTGCCGAGGCATGGGGACGCCGGGTCTTGCGGCCGCACTTGGCCGCGCGAATTTGTTCCTTATCCGCCAGTGCCCTCGGGTTCAACCTTGATCGCGGCCTCGAGCGCGGCCACCCTTTGGCTCAGCTTCTTGTTGTCGTCGCGGGCCTTCGCGGCCATCTGCTTGACCGCCTCGAATTCCTCGCGGGTGACGACATCCATCATCGCGAGAAGACGTTCGAGCTGACTTTTCATCGCCGTTTCGGCCTCGCGGCGGACACCTTGCGCCATCTCGGACGCATCGGTCACAAGACGCGCGAAATCGTCGTACACCCGATTTTGTGACATGACCCACTCCAGCCTTTGCCCGGTTGTAGCACGGAGCATTCCCGCGGCCAATAATTTATGCGACCATGCGCCCCGGCTCGCCTTTGGCCAATCGATCGTGTTCCCCGGCTACGCGGGAGACACGAAAAGAAAGCGCGCTTGGCGAGGTGGAGCGCAGGCGAATTGCAGACACGCTCTCAGCCCGCCTGGTCTTGCAGGCGGGCGAGGCTTTCCTTGCGGCCAAGCACTTCCAAAACATCGAAAATTCCCGGCGACGCCGCCCGCCCGGTGAGAGCGGCGCGCAGCGGCTGCGCGGCGTCGCCGAGCTTGATCTTGTTTTCGGCGGCATAATCG
>JBAUNU010000059.1:0-2627 GCA_049579405.1 Methylocella sp. | reverse complement strand
GCTTAATCCAATCCGATGTGGCGGTTATATGCGCTCGTATTCGTAATCGAACCTGGCAAATGCGCTGTTGGCCGGTGGAATGACCCTTGCTGTTTGAGATGGGGCTTAAGGATGTTTTTTGAGCGTCCGCCCCATCGTGCTGCCGCTGGCGCGATATAGTGCGCGCAATTCGCGCCAAGGTGCTTGCCGTCGCTTTCTTCGAGAAAACCGGTCAAGCGAGCAGCACGCGGGCGTCTAGCCTCCGTTCAATAAGCGAAATTTTTTGGAGAGGCGCCCCGACATCGAAGGAGGAGCACTGTGACCGTTGCCGTAACGCCAGCTAATATTTTCAAACTTGGATTTGGTTTTTGGGAATCCAAGACGCTGTTGAGCGCGGTGGAGCTTGGGCTATTCACCGAGCTTGCCAAGGGTCCGGCCGATCTTGCCGGCTTGTCGCGCCGGCTCGGGTTGCATGATCGCGCCGCGCGCGATTTTCTCGACGCGCTTGTCGCGCTGAAAATGCTCGACCGCGAAGATGGACGCTATAGCAACACGCCCGATACGGATTTGTTTTTGGACCGGGCGAAGCCAAGCTACGTTGGCGGTCTTCTCGAAATGGCGAACGTCCGTCTCTATGAGTCTTGGGGCGCATTAACCGAAGCGCTCAAGACCGGCCGCAACCAGAACGAGACCAAAGAGTCGGGCGATGTGTTCGCCACGCTCTATGCCGATCCGGACCGGCTGCGCGGGTTCCTCGCCGCGATGAGCGGAGTAAGCCTCGGCGCGGCGCAGGCGATCGCCGCGAAATTCCCGTGGCAAGACCATCAGTCTTTCGTTGATATCGGCACGGCGCAGGGCATGGTGCCAGTTACCATCGCGCGCGCATAACCATCTTTCCGGCGCCGGCTACGATCTGCCCGAGGTCAAACCATTTTTTGAGGAATTCATCGCCCGGCATGGAATGCAGGAGCGGGTGAAATTTCTTAGCGGAAACTTCTTCATGGACCCCCTGCCCACGGCCGATGTCCTGATCATGGGCCACATTCTGCACGACTGGGATCTTTCGCAGAAGCGCATGTTGCTGGAAAAGGCCTATGCCGCGCTCTCCGAGGGCGGAGCGCTTATCGTCTATGAGTCGATCATCGATGACGCGCGGCGCCAAAACGCCTTCGGTCTATTGATGAGCTTGAACATGCTGATCGAGACGACGGGCGGCTTCGATTTTTCGGGAGCCGACTGCCAGGCTTGGATGCGCGAGGTCGGGTTCTCGCAGACGCGCGTCGAGCCGCTCACGGGTCCTGACTCGATGGTCGTCGCGATTAAATAGAGGCGCGCGCGTCTGGTTACCGAGTGTCTCGGTTTGAATTTCCCCCGCCCGGAGCGGGCCCTTAACGGAGTGGACCGTCTCGTCTGAAACGCGCCAGGAGCGGACTAATGCACCTGACTTTCGCAACGTCTAAGGGCTTGATCTGACTTAGCCGGCACGGCCTAAGGATGGTGTTTGCTCATTCGGATAATTTCTTCCTTGAGGGCGCTGCTGCGTGAAAAGTCTCCTGTGAGGTCAATGAGCAGAAAGCGTCCCTCGGTAAGGGAAGGATATTTGCTCGCAGTGTTCGTAACGCAAAGGACACCGGAAGCAGCGTCAAAGATACGAACGGCGACGAAGAAGGCTTCGCCTTGCTTGCTGCCCATTGCGATGTGAGCTTTGGGCTCGCCATTCCACAAGGACAATGAGGGGACGACCCCGAACGAGATTTGACCTTGGATTCTTTCCTCGGTGCCAGACAAAATAATATTGCGGAACATCTCAGCGACAGGATCATCGAGATAGGCATCACCCAACCAAAGACACGCCAACTCATAGATAATCTTGCAAATGCCCCGCTGAAAATCGTGGGTGTCGATGCGAAGGTTATAAAGGACTTCGGGTTGCTCTATGCTAGTGATTTGCTGCCTGATGGCGGCAACATATGCCTCAATTTCGTGATCCGGTGCCGGGTCTAGTCCAGCGCGTTTGCGCTCGCGCTGAGGTATTTTCCCGACTTTGCCAATATCGCTCTCGTCGAGCGTGATCTGAACTGCCTCTGTTCCGTCATCGCGCTTTGTTCGGATCGAATGATGCATCATCCTTGGCTGAAGCCGCCCCGTCTTCGGATCTGGAACAAGCTTGATCCGTTTTTCAGGTTCATTCGCCAACTTGCCAACGCCAAATATCTTTCTCATAGGGTCAATCGCCTTTCCGGCGCGATCGATCATTCCAAATTCGGCGCGCTTAATAAGGATCAGCTCGTGGTTGGTGAGAAGAACATCGACCTTCGCCCCCAGAAAATCACTGCAAGCCTTACAGACGCGATCAATCGTCACCGTCCCCCCAATCGCCTCGGGAAAGACATGTTCTTCGGTCGGCTCTCGTTCTTCCAGACAAAAAAAGCAGAGCATTCGCCATTCTTGCGCGTTGTGTTGGTCGTCGTCAAAGCCGCATAAGCCCCATTCTTTTAAATCGCGCCCTGTTGCGAAAGTTTTGCAGACTGTGTGGAAAGTCTGCCTGATGGGATTCCGTTGGCGCCGGCATCCGATTAGAATTAGGCATGACGCACATTCCTGGGCCCGATCGTTCGCAACTTTTGCTTTTGCCGGAGGCGATCGAT
>JBAUNU010000058.1:0-6123 GCA_049579405.1 Methylocella sp. | reverse complement strand
GCCTTGCGCCGTCAACCGCCTTTCAGGGTCGCCTTCGGATGCGGGAGCACCGGCTTCGGCATGGCGAACAAGGAGGAGCCGTGGCATCGCGCAAGGTAACGCTCGAGGGAAATCGTGGACGGCTTTCGGCACCGTCCCGAGAGATTGCGGCTTGAAAGCACCCGCTTTACCGATAACAGGGGACGCGCCGACTGCTCGTCCACGTACATTTTTCAACACGCAAAAAACAATATAATTTCATTTCGTGCCGAGGCTTGCCGTGACCTCCAGCCGTCCGGTCAGACTCTCCCCTTGCGCCTCGGCGGCCGAAACCGCGGTCATGTTGATGATGCCGCGCGCCGTCACCGACGGCGTCAGGATATGGGCGGGCTTGGCGGCGCCGATCAGGATCGGGCCAACTGGAAGGGTTTCGGCCATGATCATCGTCATCGTATAGGCAATATTGGCGGCGTCGAGATTGGGCATAATGAGAACGTTCGCCTCGCCTTTCAGACGCGAGGATGGCAACACGAGGTCGCGCATCGCTTGCGACAAAGCGGTATTGGCCTGCATCTCGCCATCGGCTTGGAGATCTGGGGCTCGCTGGCGCAAGATTTCGAGCGCATCGCGCATCTTGCGGGCCGAAGGGGTGTCATCCGAACCGAAATCCGAATGCGACACAAGGGCGATTTTCGGCTCGATCCCGAAACGGCGGACGTGGGCGGCGCACATCAGCGCTATTTCCGCGATCTCCGGGGCGGCGGGATCGCGCCGGACATGCGTGTCGGCGATAAAAAAGGCACCCTTATTGGTGATCATCAAACACATCGCGGAAAGGTCGGTCGCGCCGGGAACGAGCCCGATAATGTCCTTGATGTAGCGCAAGTGCGGATTAAAGCGCCCGTCGAGGCCGCAAATCATGGCGTCGGCGTCGCCGCGCTTCACCGCGATCGCCGCGATCACCGTCGAATTGGTCCGCACCAGGGTGCGCGCGGCCTTGGGCGTGATCCCGTGCCGTCCGGCCGCATCGAGATAGGCCGCGACATAATCGCGATAACGCGGATCGTCATTTGGATCGACAAGCACGAAATCCTTCCCCGGCCGCACCGCCAGGCCGAAACGCTCGATGCGAGCCTCGATCACGTCCGGACGGCCGACGAGAATCGGTTTGGCGATCCCTTCCTCGACGACGGTCTGGGTCGCGCGCAGCACCCGTTCGTCCTCGCCTTCCGCGTAAATCACGCGCTTGGGGCAAGCTTTGGCGGCCTGTATCACGGGCTTCATGACGAAGCCGGAACGGAACACAAAGCGCGACAATGTCTCTTCATAAAGGGCGAAATCGGCGATCGGCCTTTTCGCGACGCCGGTGTCCATCGCGGCCTTGGCGACTGCCGGCGCGATGCGCAGGATCAAGCGCGGATCGAAAGGCGCCGGAATAAGACTGTCCTTGCCATAATGCCGCGTTTTGCCGCCGTAGGCCCTGGCGACCACGTCGGACGGCGGCTCATGGGCCAATTGGGCGATCGCACGCGTTGCGGCGAGCTTCATTGCCTCGTTAATGGCCGTGGCGGCAACATCGAGAGCGCCGCGAAAAATGTAGGGGAAGCAAAGCACGTTGTTGACTTGATTTGGAAAATCGGAGCGCCCGGTGCAAATCAGGGCGTCCGGCCGCGCCGCGAATGCCACGCCTGGCTCGATTTCGGGAGTGGGGTTGGCGAGCGCCATGATCAACGGCTGTTCGCCCATCTTTTTCGCCATCTCCGGGGTCAAGACGCCTCCCGCCGAAAGCCCGAGAAAAATATCGGCGCCGCCGATGATATCCTTGAGCGCGCGCGCACCGGTATCCTGGGCATAGATCTCAACGTAACGATTCATCAACGCCTTGCGGCCGCGATACACTACGCCCTCGATATCAGTGACAAAAATGTTCTCGCGCTTGGCGCCGAGAACGACCAAGAAATCCAGGCAGGCAAGCGCGGCCGCGCCGGCGCCCGATGTCACGATCTTGGCGCCGCCAATTGTTTTACCGGTAAATTCCATGGCGTTGAGGACCGCCGCGCCG
Organism: Methylocella sp.; assembly: GCA_049579405.1. Classification (GTDB taxonomy): domain Bacteria; phylum Pseudomonadota; class Alphaproteobacteria; order Rhizobiales; family Beijerinckiaceae; genus Methylocapsa. The sequence goes on along the minus strand of JBAUNU010000058.1, from coordinate 4,082 downwards.
ACGATGATCGCGGTGCCGTGCTGATCGTCGTGAAACACCGGAATCGACATGCGTTCGCGCAGCTTGCGCTCGACCTCGAAACATTGCGGCGCCTTGATATCCTCGAGATTGATGCCGCTAAACGTTGGCTCCAGCGCGGCTATGATGTCCACCAGCCGGTCGACACCGGTCTCCGCGATCTCGATGTCGAACACGTCGATCCCGGCGAATTTCTTGAACAGAACCGCCTTGCCTTCCATCACGGGTTTGCCCGCGAGGGGACCTATGTTGCCAAGTCCCAAGACCGCGGTGCCATTGGTCACCACCCCGACGAGATTTTGCCGTATCGTGAGTTCGGACGCCGCGCGGGGATCGACGGCGATCGCCAGGCATGCCGCGGCGACGCCGGGCGAATAGGCACGCGACAGGTCGTGTTGCGTCCCAAGCGGCTTGGTTGCCACGATCTCAAGCTTGCCGGGGCGCGGCGAACGATGGTAGAGGAGCGCGCTCGACGCCAAATCGGGACTGATGGAATCGGCCATCAACCTGCTTTCACTCTGAACATAGGGCACGAATAACCGGAGCCCGCGCCGATGTCCACCTTGGCGATCAAAGCGACCGGGGAGCGTTCCCGGTCTTCAATGCGTTGCGTCCGCGCCAAAACGCGCGGAGGATTGGCCGCAAGGCCACCGCCGGATGCAAGACGAACGCATCACACAAAGACCAGTCATGGCCGCCGCCGCCGCCGCAAGCCGTGTTGAGATCGTGCGTGACGTGGCGGGCCTTAGGGCACGGCTCGCGGGGTGGCGGCGCGCGGGCGAGACGATCGGGCTCGTGCCGACCATGGGCGCGCTTCATGCCGGACATATCTCTCTTGTCCACGAAGCGAAGAAAAACACGCGCCGTGTGGTGATGTCGATTTTCGTCAATCCGGCGCAATTCGCACCGTCAGAGGATTTTTGCTCCTATCCCCGTTCTTTCGAGGCTGACGCGGCACTGTTCGCGGCGGCGGAAGGCGATTTGATCTTCGCGCCAAGCGTCGAGGCCATGTACGGCGAGGGTTTTGCCACCACGATCAGCTTGGCAGGCCCTGCGGCCGTGGGCTTGGAAGATCGTTTCCGGCCAACGCATTTTGCCGGCGTCGCAGTCATAGTGGCAAAACTTCTCAATCAGTGCCGTCCAAATGTCGCGATTTTTGGCGAAAAGGATTATCAGCAGCTCAAGGTCGTGACGCGAATGGCGCGCGATCTCGATTTCGAGGCCGAAATTCTGGGCGTGCCCACCGTGCGCGAGCCGGACGGCCTAGCCTTATCGTCACGCAATATCTTTTTGCCGGCAAAAGCGCGCGCCGTTGCACCTTGCCTTCATGCGGCGCTTCGCAGCTGCGCCCGTGAAATCAACGCGGGAGTTGCCATCGAAACCGCGCTCGATACTGCCCGGGCTGCCATTGCCGCGGCCGGTTTCGTCACGGATTATTTCGAAGCGCGTCATGCCGAAACCCTGGCCCCGGTAGTTTCGCGCAACGAGGGACCACTCCGGCTTCTCGCCGCCGCAAAACTCGGCAAGACGCGGCTCATCGACAATATCGCCGTGTAGCGCGGCAAACATGCACGCCGACGGAAGCCGCCTCCTTGGCGCTACCCCCCCTTGCCACAACAGTCACTTAGCGCCAACTGCTGACATTGGAAGCTACTTCTTCGTAACCGAACCGGGCACTGGGATGCTGCCGCCCGCACCTGGCACACGCAGCGACATTTGCCAATCCTTTGCCCAAAGCCGCAGGAATTTCGTTTTCTTGTCAGGGTCCGTCAGATCATTGTAATATTCCTCGTAAGCTCCACGCACCGCATCAACATACTGGGGCACGTCCACCCACAATATGGTGTCAACATAAACAACGGGGCCAGTCAGGTCGCGAGTCAGCAAAATATTGGACTGCTTCGCGTCATCCTTCAGAAAGCCGTGATGTGCAAAACCGCATCGCAAGCCGCCGTAAAGCAACTTTAGTCCCTTCTGGTCAGTCAGGTTCAAAATCCGTTGTGCGCTTGCCGTGAAGAAGTCTTCAGAGTGGCCTGTGCTTGGTTCACCGCGAACGCGCTCCTCAAGCGCTTCGATCAACGGCGTGACGAGGTGAACTGCAGCGACGTCCTGCCCCTCTTGGAGCAGCTTGACTGCAACGTCGAAAAACCAGCCGGTGACGCGGTCCCTGAATATCTTAGCTGGTAGTGTCTCGTCATCGAACTCATATGGACGGGCCTCACCGCAATCGGGGTATTCAGTAACCGTCGAAGTGTCAGTATCGAGGGTGAAGTGAGGACTCACCTGAATTAAACTGGCGTTGAGAGTGGCGGACGCGCCATTTTGGTTGGCGGACATGACCTTTTTCACCCGATTTCGAGGGATGGCGACAGATGTATGGCCGGAATCCGCCGCAAATCCAACCTATGGGATCGAGGTTCAATTTTAGTCCCTCGTTCGAGTCTTGTCGAGAAAGATGGAAATAATGGAGACGACTGCAAATATTGTGGTCGAGCATGTCCCGTTTTTGGGCAAAAGCTAAAATTCACACTGGCCCGCTACGACGTCATGGTTCGCCGGTTCCCTTGGCCCGGCCTGCCTTCGAAGGGTAAACATGCTTCGCTTGCTCCGTTCCCTCACCCCCAGCCAGCGCGGCGCGGTCATTGCGAGCTACCTCGGCTGGACGCTGGACGCGTTTGACTTCTTCATTCTTGTCTTTGTGCTCAAGGATGTGGCGCAAGAATTCCATAGCAACGTGGAGACGGTCACTTACGCCATTTTTCTCACCCTAGCGGCAAGACCCGTTGGGGCGCTGCTGTTTGGCCTCGCTGCCGACCGCTACGGCCGCCGGGTGACCCTCATGGTCAATATTCTGCTTTTCTCGGTGCTTGAATTTGCCTCCGGTTTGGCGCCTAGCCTCGCCAGTTTCCTGATCCTGCGGCTGGCTTTCGGCGTCGCCATGGGCGGCGAATGGGGCGTCGGCGCGGCGCTCGCGATGGAAACGATTCCTCCCGGTACGCGAGGAGCGGTCTCGGGGATACTGCAGACGGGCTATCCGAGCGGCTATCTGCTCGCCGCGATCACCTATTTTGCGCTTTACGGGCTGATCGGCTGGCGCGGCATGTTTATGGTCGGCGCCCTACCGGCGCTTCTCGTTTTATATATTCTCGGCAAGGTCGAGGAGTCGCCGGCATTTTTGGCGCGCGCCCGCGCGAAACACGGCGGCGGTCTTGTCAAAATGCTACGCGACAACGCAGGGCGCTTCCTCTACGTCGTATTGCTCATGACCGCGCTCAACTTCCTGGCTCATGGGACGCAGGACCTCTACCCGGCGTTCCTGCAACTCCAGCGGCATTTTTCGCAGCATACGGTCGGCCTCATCGCGATCGTCTACAATATTGGCGCGATCCTTGGCGGACTCATGTTTGGCGCGCTGTCGCAACCTATCGGCCGCCGCCGGGCGATTGTTATCGCGGCGCTTGTCACCCTCCCGCTCATTCCGGTTTGGGCTTATGGCGCGGGCGCGGTTACCCTGGCGGTTGGCGCTTTTCTCATGCAGTTCGCCGTTCAAGGAGCCTGGGGTGTTGTCCCGGCGCACCTCAACGAACTTTCGCCCGAAGGCATGCGCGGGACGTTTCCCGGTTTCACCTATCAGATTGGCAATTTGCTGGCCTCGGCGAACGCCACCCTGCAAGCGGGCATCGCGCAAGCCAATGGCGGAAACTATGCCTTCGCGCTCGCGGCCGTCGCCGCGATCGTCGCCGTGACGCTCGCAATCCTCGTGCTTTTCGGGATCGAAGCGCACGGCGTCGAATTCGCCGGCGGAGAGGTCCGTCCACACGACGGCTCGACCCGGCGATGACGAGCGAGGCAAAGATCGTCCGGGTGACGATCGGCGGCGATGTCCAAGGCGTCGGCTACCGCGTCTGGATGGAAATGGAAGCCCGTGCGGCCGGCGTTCAGGGCTGGGTGCGGAACCGCTTGAACGGCGATGTCGAGGCTCTCCTCGCCGGTCCGCCGGAGGCTGTCGAGGCGCTCTGCGCGGCCTGTTGGCGCGGTCCTTCGCAGGCGCGCGTGGACAAGGT